>CAZPSY010000114.1:0-4163 GCA_964589295.1 uncultured Ignavibacteriaceae bacterium | reverse complement strand
AACATATTAGCCGCCTGCGTAAGCTGGGCTGAAGTTCTAAAGGCAAAAGCTGTTTTTATCGGGGCTGTGCAGGAAGATTCTTCAGGATACCCTGATTGTAGAGCTGATTTCTTTTTTGCATTTGAAAAAATGGTTCAGCTTGGAACAAAACCATCAACAAGTTTAGAAATAAAAACGCCGATTATAAATCTTACAAAGAAGGAAATTATTAAATTAGGAATGGAACTGATGGCACCGCTTCACTTAACATGGTCATGTTACAAAAGTGAAGATAAAGCTTGCGGAGTTTGTGATAGCTGCGCTTTAAGATTACGAGGATTCAAACAAGCTGGGTTTGAGGATAATATTCCGTATGATGTAAAACCGGATTATGCAAGTTAAATATTATAATGTCATTCCCACGAAGGTGGGAATCTGTTTTATTGAATGATAAGATTCCTGCGTTCGCAGGAATGACTGAATAAGAAGATAATAATCATAGGGTTGAACAATGAAAAATAAAATAAAACTACTTGAAACATTTGAAAACCAGCACCCTGAAAGAGACTACAGGGTAACACATAGCGCACCGGAATTTACTTCGCTCTGCCCAAAAACCGGGCAGCCCGATTTTGCGGTAATTGTTATTGAATATATTCCTGACAAACTTTGTATTGAGTTAAAATCATTAAAACTTTATCTTAACTCTTACAGGAATGACGGAATATTTTTTGAGAGTGTTACAAATAAAATTCTTGATGACCTGGTTAAAGTTTGCAAGCCCCGTTACATGGTAGTTACTGCCGAGTTTAATGTGCGCGGCGGAATTTCATCAACCGTGGAAGCAGAATACATTGATGAAAAATTTGCTGATGAAAAACAATTTTAATTTTCTACTAATAAAATAAAATTTAATGATTAAACCTGCTCCAATAATCAGAGAAACATTCTTAATAAACCGTGATGAACTGTTTGCGACTCACTCAAAGCAAACTAATTCATTAAAGTTCAGCATGGAATACAGCACACTTATCGAAGAATATATAAGAGCGCTTACTGGCGTACAGAAGTACAGATTTGTTCTTGCATCGGCTGGCAGTTTTAGCCGGCGCGAACTTTCTCCGTACTCTGATATTGATTTAATCTTCATCACCAAATCAATTGAAAGAAACGAAAAGATAATAACCGAACTTGTGCAGCTTTTTTGGGATAACGACCTGGAAGTATCGCACACAGTTCGTGATTTTTCTGATATAGAAAAATTCCTTGAAACAGATTTGCATGCTTTTACACAACTTTTCGAAACACGCTTCCTGCTCGGTTCGGAAACTGTTTACTCTTCCTGGAACATAAGACTTATCGAAACAATCACTGATGATGTTAAAGCAAGATTATTAAATGATATGTTCCTCGATTTTGAAAATCGTTACAAAAAATATGGAAACTCGCCTAAGGTACTTGAACCAAATGTGAAGCTTTCTGCCGGTGGTTTGAGAGACCTGCAGACAGTGGAGTGGATGTATATCTTTAAAACCAATTCTCTCTTTGATAAACAGCAGGAAGCATCGCAAACGGAAACTTTTGTTCACAAACTTTTTGAAGACAAAGTGACTTCGCGCGATGCATGCAACCAGCTTTTAGAAAGCTACCGGCTTGTACTTGCCGTTCGTAATCTTCTTCACTTAACTTCTAAGCAGAAAACCGATCGTTTTGAATTTAATGAGCAGATTAAAATTGCTGAAATATTTGGTTACAGTAAAAATCAGCTTACTGATTTTATGAGGAAATATTTTAAAGCCGCAAACGTGTTAAACAGGTTCGCTAAAACAATGGTTAAAAAGTTTCAGGAGGAAATATCTCAACCACTTCCTGAATCTCTCAGTATAATCCTGGATGATGATTTTATCTTAAAGGGAAATATTATTTCATTAAAAAAACAAACTGACCTTCGTCTATCAGATATCTTCAGAGCATGTTATTACAGAGGCATCCATTCGGCAAGGTTTGATGAAGAATTAAGATCTGAAATAATAGAAAGAGTTGAGAGTGTTGAAAGTCTTAAATGGGGTGAATCTGAATCATCTGTGTTTTTCAGGGAAATACTGAAACTGCCGCGCAACGTTGGGCAAACCCTTTCTGTTATGAATGAGCTCGGTGTTCTCAGTGCATTCATGCAGGAATTCAACGATCTAAATGGATTTTTACAGCATGGTGTTTACCATTGCTATACCGCCGATGAACATACTTTAATAGCTATTCAGAATGTCGAAACTCTTGAGAAAGAGAGTACTCAGCTCGGTAAAATCTTTAACAACATTAATGATAAGGAGATTCTCTACCTTGCCTTGTTACTTCATGATATAGCAAAACCGATTAACATTTCCGGTCACGAAATTATTGGCGCAGAGATGGCATCCTCAATTATGTACCGGCTTGGTTACAGCGAAACAGAAATTGACCGCGTTGCTTTTCTTGTTAAAAACCATCTTGTAATGGAACAGACTGCTTTTAGAAGAAATCTTAACGACCCGGAAACACTGAATAATTTTACTTCTTTGTTCAATTCAATTGAAGAACTTGACCTGCTTTACCTTTTAACTTATGCCGATCTATCTGCTGTTAACGTGGCAATCTGGACAAACTGGAAAAGTGATTTGCTTGCGGAACTTTACAGAAAAAGTAAAGCAATGCTGGATGATAAGATATCAGGCGAAGAACTGCTTTACTCATCCACCTTTGTTATTCCAAAAGAGATAAGTGAACAATCGAAAGTGATTTCCGAATCACATGTTAAAGAACACATGGATTCCATCAGCGATACTGGTTATACCCAGCAATTTTCGGCTGAAGAAATTGCCAGGCATGTTGAAGAGATAAGGAAAGGGACATCCCTATCAGTATTGTTTAAGAATCTTAACGGGTTTACTAATGTAACTGTTATTACAAATGATTTCCCGGCGCTCTTATCAAAAATTTGTGGTGTGCTTGCAATAAACGATGTTAATATTCACGATGCTAAAATCTTTACCAGGAAGGATGGAATTGTTATTGATACTTTTAATGTAACAGATTTCCGTTCGCACCAGCATATTGAAGAATACCGCTACACAAAAATTGAGACAGACCTTGGGGATGTTATAAGCGGTTTGCTGCAGCTCCATAAAGAAGTTGCAACTTTAAAATCGAGATGGAGACGTCTTGAAAGTAAAATTTTTAAACGATCCGGGCAGGTAAAAATTGTTTTTGAAAATCATGAAAAGTTTACAATAATTGATATCTTTTCGCCTGACCGGCTAGGTTTTCTTTACCAGGTTACAGGTAAAATGAATGAATTAGGTTTGAACATTTACTTTGCAAAAATATCAACAAGGGAAGATGATATTGTTGATACATTTTATGTGCTGGATAGGAAAGGTAAGAAAATATCACAGAATGATCACGAGTTTATAAAATCGGAACTTACTAATGCTATTTCACAAGTTTTATAGGAAATTAATTTGAACAGCAAAAATTTAAAACCGATCGGCGTTTTCGATTCAGGTATTGGTGGTTTAACAGTTGTTAAACGTCTTGGAACAACTCTGCCTAATGAGAATATTATTTATTTTGGCGATACTGCGCGCGTACCTTACGGCTCCAAATCAAACTCAACTGTAATTGAATATTCTATTCAGAATACTAATTTTCTTTTAAGTAAAGATGTAAAAGCGATAATAGTTGCATGCAATACCGCCTCCTCGGTGGCTATACCCGAATTAAAAAGCAAGTTCGATTTGCCGATAATAGGAATGATTGAACCGGGTGCATCGATGGCATTAAAATTTTCTTCGAATAAAAAGATCGGGGTTATAGGTACACGGGCAACCATTTCCAATAAAGCTTACTTCACCGAAATAAAAAAGATGGAACCTGCTGCAAATATTTATGAAAAGCCTTGCCCTCTTTTTGTCCCTTTTGCAGAAGAAGGATGGCTTACACATAAAGCAACTTACGAAGTTGCTGAGGAATATCTTAAAGAACTTCGTGAACTTGAAATAGACACTTTGGTTCTTGGCTGCACACACTATCCCATTTTAGCTGATGTAATACAGGAAGTTATAGGAAACAATGTTAAGCTGATAGACTCGGGTGTGGCTTCTGCAGAAGTGATTAAGAACATGCTTCAAAAAAATAACCTGCTTTCA
>CAZPSY010000113.1:0-5967 GCA_964589295.1 uncultured Ignavibacteriaceae bacterium | reverse complement strand
AACTATTAGGGTTGGTACTTTGATATAGGTTAGAATATTTTATAATGAAAAACCCCCACCTATGTTATTAAGCAGGGGTTAAATAATCTTGGTCTTGGTTAACTTGTTACTTCATCAGTACCATTTTCTTAGTCTCAACAAAAGAACCTGCTCGTAGTGCATAGAAATAAATCCCGCTGGTAAGATTAGAAGCATCCCAGCCATAATTATAAGTGCCAGCACTTAATTCTTCAGATGTTAATACTCCCACTCTTTCTCCAAGGGTATTAAATACTTCCAGAGTTACGTATGAAGTTTGAGGAAGAGAGAATTCAATTTTAGTAGAGGGATTAAATGGGTTTGGATAGTTCTGTAAAAGTGAGAATGTTGTTGGTAACTCCCCATCGATTTCATTTATAACAGTAGGATTTACGTCAACCTGCCAAATGTCGAAACCTGCACCTCCAGGCCGGTCTGAGCCGAAGTAGAGAATAAGTCCATCGGATGAGATATTGGGGAATTCATCAGTAAATGAAGTGTTAACAATTGACCCAAGATTCACTGGTGTTCCCCAGGGGTCGGAGACAGTAGTCCTGGTGGTCACCCAAATGTCGTAACTACCTTCACCGCTGGACCGGTCTGAGCCGAAGAATAGTATTAGTTCATTAGCGCTGATGCTTACACCCATTTCCTTAGAGGAACTATTAATAGTTGGCCCAAGATTCACTGGTGGTAATACCCAGGGGTCGGAGATAGCAGCCCTAGAATACATCCAAAGATCGAGACCTTCTGACGTCCCGGTTCGGGTTGATGCAAAGTATAAAGTCAGGTCGTTAGCTGAGATGCTAGGTGACCAACCTCCCCCACTTGAAGGTGATTCAATTCTTACTGGCGTTCCCCAGGGATCGGAGATAGTAGCCCTGGTCGTCACCCATAATTCGGGAGGAACACCCTGTCTGGTTGAGCTGAAATATAGCGACAGGTCATCAGCCGAAATGCTAGGCTGAGCATCATTATCTGAACTATTCACAGTTGCCCCAAGATTAACTGGCGTTCCCCAGGGGTCGGTGACAGTAGCCCGAGTCGTCACCCATAAGTCGTGGCCTCCTGGACTCCCCAGTATATCGAAATAAAGTGACAGTCCATCAGCCGAGATGCTCGGTGCAGTAGCTTGAGCTGGGCTGTTTACAATTGAACCAAGGTTTATAGGAGTACCAAAATTAAACTGTGCTTGTAGTCCTGTTCCAAACAGGATAATGATAATCGACGTAATAGCACAATGCAGTAAATAATACCTGTAATTCTTATTCACGACTTTTTCCTCTTTTGATTGTAAATGATAAGTGTTTTTCATAGTGTCTCCCCAAAAAATTAATGAAAATTAATTAGTTGAGTAGAAAAAAATATTTATAATCTAAACCGAAATCATAGGGGTCATCTTAAAAGTATGGGGGGTGTGATAAGATGGATATGTGTTGCAACATAATAATACATTAATTGCGTAATAGCAAATAAACGTATCTCTATTGATTGTTGTGCATACTAATACTTATCGTAAACAAGTGATTGTGGAAGGTTACTTCTTCTCAGGTCTTAAATCGGCAACTAAGAAAAGTCGTATGTATTACTATTTAGTAATATGATGGAATTGATTCAATATTTAATTTACTTCATCATCATTTATCTATTTTGTCTTTACTATGCTGGGCCATCTTCATAATCTCAACTAAATCCAGATTATTTAGAATTACTTCACTGCAAACCATGGGGGAGTTAATGTAAATCCTTGAGATTATGCAAAGCATTTAGTCAAAATCTACACATCCATCACACGCTTAAACTCTGCACCAATTCTTCCATATTTACAGGCATCAGATATCATAAACTCAGCAGAGTGTTTTGCTTGAATTGTGAGCGCATTTTGCAAATCAGTACCACAGGAATCACGTATAGTTTCTATGATTGCTTTCCTTGCTGCTTCCATCCCCGGATTATCAGGAGTTTGCAGCTTGATATCAAAAGATATTTCATCTAATGCATTTTCCTTTACATCTCGCTTTACCAAACCATGATCTTTGCCGCTTGCTATCTTCCAGGCAATCTGCAACGCTTCATTATACGAACCCGTATAATCAATGAGCCATCCAACCGCATCTTTTGCACTCACCTGTTCTCCTTCAAGCAATAGCTTAAGAAGTTTATGTTGCTCTTCTTTTTTAACTTTCCTGAAAGACCAATGACAGCCCTCCATTCCCGGTACTACGGGTAATGTAACTTCAGGCATACCTAACCTGGAATCTTCTACTGAAATCAGATAGTGACAGTGCATAAGCAATTCTAAAAATCCACCGAGACAACGCTTTCCATTAATATATCCCACTGAAACCTTGAACTCATAGTGCAGTCTGCGCGCAGTCTTAGACCATGAACTAGATATTCTTATTCCCTCTTCCACTTGCTTGAGAGCCGGGAAGAAATCTCCTGTATCGGCACCCACCATTTGAGTTGAAAGATGAAAATCTCCGGTGACAATAACATTTTTAATTCCTTCAATTTGAAGCCAGTCAATTGCACGATTAAGTTCACTGTCTACATCATTATTATAACTTTCACGACCTATTGTTATCACTCCAATACTTCCGTCATGCTCTGCGTTAACATAAAGTTGCTGCCACTCGGGCTCACTTATTTTCTCGAAAACACCAGGATACCAACATCCTTTTGCAGCGTCAGGATAAAGTTTATGATATGATTCCACTCTTTTAATTGTTGACTCAGATCCTATGCTTCGAATATCTGCTATAACACCATTTGTGAACTGTGCACACAACTCGCCGATAGCATTAATGTGAGAAAGATGACCTCGTTCTTCATGCAGTAACAAACTCGTCATCTGGAAAAGAGGTCCCTGTATCCAGCTCAAAAACTCATCTTGTTGCTCATCATCTAAACTCCAATCAACCAAAGGTCTAAAGTGATTTGGGGGATACCAGTTCTGTCCGCTATCCTTATGTTCCACCAGGTCTGTTGTTGGTTCAAAAAGATTACCATAATGATTAGCCAAATGATGAAGGCATGACCACGTTAAAAAGTTTGCGCCTGCCGCACCTATAGCATCGTGCGCTCTGAATGGATTGGGTCCCGCAACTTTTCTAATAAACTTATCGATTTTCCAGAATGGCATATTAGCCGTTTCATGATACCGTAAACCGGAAAGCGTTATTCCGCAAAATAGAACATCCAATACAAACGACCAGTGGTCGCTCACCGGAACCGGAATTAAACCCAAAGCCCATAAGAGTTTGGTCACAGCTGAGGGTTTATCCTCAACGATTTCCCAGACTTTATTTATTTCGTGAGGAAATGCAGGGTGTGCTATTCCAACACCTAATTCTGACGCGGGAAAACCTGATGTTACAGAGCGTATCTCAATTCCCGGGAAGTTTTTTCTAAAAAGTTTATAATGATTTTTCTTGATATCAAGGATTTCAGGAATAGCTTCTAACAGGAAACGAGGTTTAAAATCTTTTAGTTTAGCCGGAAGACTCCCGCCATCATAAGATAGACGAATAACATTTGACATAATTTTATCAGCACCTTTCTTTCCAAAGGTACCAACAAGCCCCTGATACTTCCTGGTAATTCCATCTGGAACTCCCGGGAAATCCAATCCAATAACAGGAACGTTGAAAGGTTCCAGTCTTGAACCCAGCTGCATCGCCTTGCCTGCACCGACAATACCATTCGCCCCCGAAATTACCAGGCTACCTATTTCATCCTGACTTCCAAAAACCTGTTCAACAATCTCACCAGTATCGACCGGCAGTTTACCATTTTGAAATATTTCAAGAACTGAACCCAATCCAAGTGTTTGGAGCGTTGATTGTCTCATCGATTTAATCATTACTTAGTCCCTCCATCGGTTACTTTTAAAATGGCTGCAATACCCACATCTCCTGCAGCACATCCAAAGACCAGCACGAATCCTCCGCCAAGAGATACTGCCTCTTCCAGTGCTTCAATAACTATGCGGGTTAGTGTTGGTCCCTGTGGATGTCCCCAAACAAGTGATGACCCGGTTGTGTTCATCTTGTGCCAATCATAATCCATTACTTTGCTAAAAATTGCATCATTAACTGCAAACGGATTGTGATTTTTAACCACAGCCATATCATCCATTGATAATCCTGTTCGATTAAGTAGTTTCTTTACAGCGAGCACCGGGGCTTCGGGCATGAAACTTGGAAGTGTTCTAACTTCGACTTTACCTACAAATTGAATATCTATTTCAGGTCGGGTACTAATTTCTTTAGCTTTCGCCACCCCTGTTACAAGCAGCGTCGCCATACCATCCGAAGCATGAGTTTGGCTGCCGGGCGTAATACAAGTATCAAGTTCAAACATTTCCCTGAGAGATGAACGGCTAATTTGACGAACACCTTTATCCTCATCTATACGTCCGAGAAAACGCCCCTGGTTATTCAAAACATCAAAAGGTATAAGGATATTATTAAACCAGCCTGAATCTTTAGTATCGAAATATTGTTGATATCTATGGAAGGTGAGATCGTCCACTTCTTCCCGATCGATTTTGTATTTTCTTGCAGCTAAACCTGCAGTCTTAATCATCGAATTACCAGTTGCAGGATCAAATCCGAAATTATCCCAGACATCAGCAAGTACTTCCGTTCTGCGGTAAGTACGACGTTCAGGAAAAACACCTACAGGAGAATCACTTGTACGATCAAATGTGAGAACACCTACAACATTATATGCGCCTCCTTCAATTTCAGATGCGGCTAACAGGATTGCCTGCAATCCGGTTGCGCAAGCTTGTTCGACATGATAACCCGGAATACGCTGCCCGATACAACTTGCTACAAGTGGTGCATTCCAAAATTTCCAATGCCAGGGAATCGTTGAACCGATTACAAGATATTCCAAAGCACTTTTGGGTACTTTTCTCATACCCAATATTTTATTCATTGCCTCACCGGCAAATTGCCCTATGTTTACCTCCGCCAAAGCGGATGTCTGCCAGGCAGGAAAATAACTACTGCCCCAGCTTCCATAGGGAATCCTAGCTTTGGGGAACATTGTCTCTATCCCTTTCATGAATACCTCCTGATTACTTTTTTTAATCTTATTCCAGAGGTTCCCGCTGAAGTAAATCAGTTATGATATGCTGCCCATGTAACCTGATGCCGCTTAATACACTTTTGAGTTAACGGTTTTTCCACTCCGGTTTTCTTTTCTCTAAGAAAGAATTTATTCCTTCGTTTGCGTCTTCCGTTTCCATCAGTTCATTAAGGTATAATTCTTCCACGTCCGGCAGCATTTTTCTTAGAATATGATTAAACTTTACTCTTGATGCCTTAACTGCATATCGTAATGATGTAGCACTTTTAGGAATGATGTTTTCTGAAATCCATTTATCTAATTCAGTTTCCATCACTTCCCTGTTATCAAACACTTCATTAATTAATCCAATCTCTTTTCCTGCTTTTGCAGTTATACTATTGCCGGTCAAAATTAATTCTTCTGCCTTCGCGTTTCCAATCTTCAAAGGAAGAATGACGGATGCTGGAGGCGGGAACACACCAAGTATTATTTCGGGCTGCCCTAATTTTGCGGATTGATCTGCAAAGAGGAAATTACAAACAAGAGCAAGCTCAAGTCCACCACCCAAACACTGCCCGGAGATTTTTGCGAGAGTTGGTATAGCCAGATCAGCTATGGTATAAAATATTTGATGAAAGCTTTTTAACATTGCCGGTGCATTCTCTTTTGTGTGCTCTTCAACGCTTGCGCCAAAAGAAAAGTGTTTACCTGCTCCTTCAAATGTTATCAGTTTTATATCGTTATTATTTTTAAATGAGTTTAAGAGATCATTCAGTTCTCCCATCATAATACTATCGAGCACGTTTCCTTTTCCGTCATCAAGTATAATGCGGGCAACTGAGTTATTATGTGTGTATTCTAATTTTA
>CAZPSY010000112.1:0-6057 GCA_964589295.1 uncultured Ignavibacteriaceae bacterium | reverse complement strand
TGAGAATAAATCAGACATAAAACCATCCTCAGCGCAGCGAAACATTCCGGGTGAACCAGGGGGTAATGGTGGCAATTCTATGTTCCTGCTAATTGTCCCCATAATTGCCGTAACCCAGAAATTTTTTTCAGGGACATTCCAGACTGATGCTGCAACTCTTCCTCCCGGTTTTAGAACACGCACCATTTCTTTGGCAGCAATCAGCATGTCAGGAAAGAACATAAAGCCTTTACGACAACTTATTGCATCAAATGTGTTGTCATCAAACGGAAGTTCGCAAACATCACAAGCACGGATTTCGATGTTTTTAATTCCTCTTTGAGTTGCATTCTCCCGAGCAATTTCGAGCATACTTTCTGCAAGGTCGGTTATACTAACTTTTCCATCTTTCAGCATTGATGCAATAGTTAATCCTGGTTCACCTGTCCCTCCTGCCACATCCAGTATTACTTCATTATTTTTTGGTTTTAGCAGACGTATAATCTCATCACCCATCGGCTTCAAAAAATCCATTGTGAGGTCATCCCACTTTTTCCAGCCGGGAGAAAATTTATTCCATGATGCCTTTTGTTGTTCACGAATTATTTCAAGTTGTTGTTCCATTTAATTCTCCTAAAAATTTTTGAGTTTTTATTCAATGTTAAAAATTTCCCTCTTTCCGCCTTCCACCAGAGTCATATAATCTTTCATTATCTCCTTGACTTTTGGCTGGGAAGTAAAACCTTTGTGATTTTCAAAATCCGCTAAAGTCTCCACCTCTAATTCAAGAACAACTGTCCAATAATTTGAAACCACATCAGTCATTATTCTAGCGTTCTTGAGGTTTTGTTCTTTCATAAAAGGAATGGTCTGCTTGAATTTTTTAACCAGCTCTTTTGCCATCCCTGGTTTACATCGGAAAGTATCTCTTATCAAGTACATTATGCCACCTATTTAGATTTATTTATATTTTTGGTTTTATATTCTGATTAACTCGGAACAAGTTCTTAGGATCATACTTGTTTTTAATTTTCACTAACCTATCATAATTGTCTTTATAAGATGCCTTTACTCTATCCTCTCCCTCATCCATCATCATATTAATATATGCACCACCAGCAGAATACGGATGTATAGCATCGTAATAATCCTTAGTCCATTTTGTGATCATTTCTTTATTAGCAGGATCAGGGTCGACACCTACCATCACCTGAGCCCAGTTTGCATCCCTATATGCCCAGGGAGTATCATTTTTACCAACTTTACTTGCTTTTCCATTGATAGGATAAAGATGCATTGTTGAATGTGGCGTGGGTAATGCTTTACCATATTTAACGTGTTGTGCAACTGCCTCATCCGGAATCTCTTTAATAAAATCAGCTCTCCAATACCATTGTAATCCTGTGGGATAAAAAACATCAAACATACTATTTAGTGTTGGATGTGGTATTGGTCCAACATGATCAAAATCAGGTTTTAGATCACGAGCTGGTTTTAAGAATTCATCTGCTTTTTCATGTGGTCCTAAATAGTTCCAGATAACTCCACACATTTTTTTTCCATGTAGTTCTTCAGGAAATGGAGGACCCGGTACAGTCAAAGTGGCAAAAAAGCCATATAGATCTTCGTGTGCGTTTGTCATAAAATCTCTATACCATTTTAATACCTGTTCAGTTTTATCAATATGCCAAAGCGTTGGACCGCCAAAACTTGTCTTGACAGGATGGCCCTGAAATAAAAATGATGTAACTATTCCAAAATTACCGCCGCCGCCTCGAATCGCCCAAAAAAGGTCTTGGTTCTCCTTAGCACTTGCCGTAACAAAAGATCCATCAGCCAATACCATATCAACTTCAAGAATACTATCGATGGTCAAACCATATTTACGGCTTAAGTATCCAAGGCCGCCACCAAGAGCAAGTCCTCCAACGCCGGTAGTTGAAATAATTCCGGTAGGTACTGCCAATCCAAATGCATGACCGGCGTGATCAACATCGCCCCACTGGCAACCACCACCCACGCGTACAGTTTTCGTTTTGGGATCAATGTGAGTATATCTTATTTGCGAAAGATCAATAACTAATCCATCATCGCAGATTCCTAATCCACCAGCGTTGTGTCCTCCACCACGGATAGAAATTAGCATATTATTTTCTCTTCCAAAATTAACTGCCGTAATAACGTCGGCAACATCTGTACATTTTGCGATTAACGCCGGATGTTTATCAATCATCCCATTATACACCTTTCGAGCCTCATCATAAGTCGTATCACCCTGCTGAATTAATTCCCCGCGTAAACTTTCCCCAAATTGTTTAATGGAAGTTTCATTACCCATTAAATGCTCCTAAAATTTTGTTTATAAAAAGATTGGGTTGATAATACCCATATATTGTCAATTATACAATTATGTTTGCACACATTAATTGTTAACGAGGGAAGTATTATCAAAAAACCTTACTTCAATTATTAAAGGGGAAAGAGATGTGCAAAAGTGTTTATAATTTTATTAGAAATATTCTAAGTAAACTAATTTTGTTCTATAACTTTGCACCACAAAATTTGCAATGCGCCGCATCATTATCATGCCCTTCAGAAAGACAGCTTGGGCAGACCTGGGTTGTAATCTGCTTTTTAGTAGCGCTTGCAATTTCCACTGATACAATTCCTGTTGGAACTGCAATAATTCCGTAGCCCATTATCATTACCATAGATGCCAGTAATTGCCCAATCGGAGATTGCGGCGAAATATCTCCATACCCAACCGTTGTTAAAGTTACTATTGCCCAGTACATACTAACCGGAATGCTGGTAAAACCGTTTTCCGGTCCTTCAATTACATACATAAGCGCCCCAATTATTACAACAAGAGTTACTACGGCAAAAAGGAAAACAGCAATCTTGGCACGGCTTGCTTTCAACGCTTTTACTAAAACATCCGATTGTTTTACAAGGTGGGTTAGCTTAAAAACCCTGAAGACACGCAGCAGTCTTATTATTCTTATTACTAACAAATACTGGCTGCCTGTTACCAATAAACTCAGGTAGGTTGGCACAATAGCAAGAAAATCAATAACACCGTAAAAACTAAATATATATTTGAATGGTTTCCTTACACAGATTATTCTCAGCACATATTCAACTGTGAATGAAATCGTGAATACCCATTCAAGTATGACAAACCATTCACCATAATCAACTTTAAGAGCATTAATGCTCTCGAGAAAAACAACGGTAACGCTTACTAATATTGCCCAGATAAGCAGAACATCGAAGAGTTTGCCTGCCGGTGTGTCAGCTTCAAAAATTATTTCATATAAATTGTACCGCCAGTTTTTTATCTCCGTTGTTGGCTTTGGTGTTTCCATTTTTATCTTGCTCTTTTTTTTTGATTCATTCAAATATCAACTTAATAATAAATAAGATTATTATTATACAAGTGTTATATTGACTAATTAACTTTTTAACGATTCGAAGCAATATTTAAGGAAGTTTGTTGAGAGACAGATTGGCCCCGTTTTTTGTGATACTTGCTGCAAGCTTGTGGGCAGTTGATGGCATTGTGCTGAGACCGATTCTCTACAATCTGCCTGTAACTTTAGTTGTTTTTGTTGAAAGCATTATTGTAGCGCTTTTACTTACACCAATAATGTCAAAACACTTCGGGAAATTAAAGGATTTAACACACAAGGACTGGCTTGCATTTTTGGGTGTTGCACTCTTTGGCGGGGCTATAGGTACAATGGCTATTACAAAGGCTCTCTTTTACGTTAACTATGTTAATCTTTCAATTGTGATTCTTATACAAAAACTCCAGCCGGTTTTTGCTTTAGTATTAGCTGGAATTCTGCTTAAAGAAAAGCTTACCAAAAAGTTTTTTTTCTGGGCAGGTTTTGCAATCATTGGGGCCTACTTTATGACCTTTGGACCACATCTACCTGAGCTTAAAGCTGGTGATAAAACAGTCCTTGCAGCGATCTTTGCATTAATTGCGGCAATAAGTTTTGGCTCCTCAACAGTGTTAAGCAAGCGCGCTTTAAGAAATGTTGGCTTTGAATTGGGAACTTACCTGCGGTTTACTTTTACAACAATCATTATGCTGATAATCGTACTTACATCAGGAACTATAACTGAAATTTCTAAAATATCATCACACCAGCTATTTATATTTTTGCTAATAGCATTTACAACCGGCGGAACAGCAATCTTTCTTTACTACTACGGACTGAAAAGAATTACTGCATCCGTTGCCACTATTTGTGAGCTTGCATTTCCGTTAACCGCTGTAATACTTGAATATTTTTTACGGGGAAACATTATGGGGCCGGTTCAATGGGCTGGAGCGTTTCTATTACTTTTCAGCATAGTAAGGGTTACTAAGCTTCCTTCTATTATGACTAAAGCCAAGGACTAGCTTTCTAAAATGTCTGAAAAAGGAGTTTCCTTACCTGTTTATCATTGGGAGATGTTTTATGCTGGCCATATTTAATTAAGTATAATTAATTGTGATTGTCATTGCGAGTTTCGAATTCCCTCGCAATAACTTTCTACTAATGTTGGTTACCCTTCGCCTTCTTCTTTCTTACTCCACGGGGGAGTTACACCATTCATTCTTGCGTAGGCAATACCCTGTCCAAGGTGCTCGTGTGAGTGACTTAGAAGACTGATCATAAAGTTTCTCATTGACATCTCCATTCCAAAAGGAGTTTGAACCATTTTATTCAAATCTTCTTCTGTAAGTTTTCCTGCTGCTTCATTAACGGCAGCAAAGGAATCCTTAAGCATCTTTGCAATTTCATCTTTATCTGTGATGCTTTTTTCCATCTCACCGGCAGGAGCTTCCAATTCCGCACCGCTCATAAAGCCAGCTAACATATGGTTTGCTTCTGCAACGTGAAGATAGATCTGTCCGCAGGTTCTAATACCTTCCGCCGGTGCCCAGCTCATTTGGTCCTGGGACATTGCACCGAGCATATCACTTAACCTGCCCTCGATAAAACTATTCTGTCCAAGGTACTCCTGGACAAATACTGGCTGACTTGGTGGATTAAGTGCAGAAGCTGGCTTGATTATCACCAGCAAAACCGCTGCAATAATTAATGAGAAGAAAATTGAAGTGAACTTGCGCATAGCGCCTCCTATAAGCTATTCATAAAATAAGTAGTAAAGTTAATTGAGCTTGAATATAAAAAATTAAGTTTTCACTTGTCAACTGGATTTTCATTTTTATGTGTGATGTAGATCATCTTCATTCAGGTCTGTCATTTTTCTTTTTCGCAAGCAAACATCAGTTTTAATTTATTACGAACTATTTTTTTTAAAATTAATATCCGGCTTCGTGTTCTGTAGTCACCCTTGCTTTAATAAAATATTGATGGGGAAAGTGATTTTTATTAGTTGGCTATTACCACAGAAACCGTTTAACTTTAGGCTCAATATCAAGCTACGTTAATGATAAAAAGAATTTTTAATGATAGCGTTATATTATTGTACTTCTAATAACTGCAAATCAAAACAACATATAAATAATATTTAATTCCCCTTAATAAAAGTATTTACCAGGAGGTATAATGTTTAAAGGTCATCCGAAAGGATTGTATGTTCTCTTTTTTACCGAGATGTGGGAGCGGTTCGGTTTCTATACGATGCTTGCCATTTTTGTTTATTATATGCAGGAAAATTTCCACTGGGATGCTGCTACAGCAACTAACGTGTATGGTATTTTCCTTGCGGGTGTTTATATCACTCCCATTATCGGCGGCTGGCTTGCAGATAATGTTTTAGGATACGGAAAGACAATTACACTCGGTGCAATTGTTATGGGAATTGGTTATCTGATGATGGCTGTACCTACAGGTTCACCTCTTCAATTATATATTGCACTAGTTGTTGTATGCATTGGAAACGGATTATTCAAAGCCAACATATCTGTGCTTGTGGGAAATCTTTATGCGCATTCACAAGGATCGCTTAAAGATGCGGGATATAATATTTTTTATATGGGAATAAACATTGGCGCTTTTTATGCACCAATGGCTGCATCCGGTATCAAACGCTTTGTAATGGAAAACTTTAACG
>CAZPSY010000111.1:2516-6112 GCA_964589295.1 uncultured Ignavibacteriaceae bacterium | reverse complement strand
GCAGGAGTGAACAACATCGCTATTCCCGCAGCAAGTGCAAAAGGAGTGAGCGTGGCTAACTGCCCTGGCAAAAACTCTGTTGCAGTTGCAGAGCTTGCTATTGGATTAATGGTTTCGCTTGATAGAAGAATTCCTGATAATGTTAATGATTTTAGAAACGGAAAGTGGAACAAAGCTGAATACTCTAAAGCTGATGGACTTAAAGGAAAAACTCTTGGAGTTGTTGGAGTTGGCAATATAGGTAGAGAAGTTGCTAAAAGAGCTGCTGCATTCGATATGAAAGTTTATGGTTATGATATTGTTAGATTGGATGATGTTCAGCTAGACTACGTTGATACCATTAATGAAATTTTACCAAAGTGTGATGTAATATCAATCCACCTTCCTGCAAATGATAAAACAAAAGGTATTTTTAATAAAGAACTATTTGGTTTAATGAAACCAAATGCATTTCTGATTAATACTTCACGTGCAGGAGTTATTAATGAAGAAGCAATGCTTGAAGCAATTAAAGAAAAGAATATCCGCGTGGCGCTGGATGTTTTTAACGATGAACCGGAAGGAAAAACCGGCGAGGTAACTTCTTCACTCAATTCTAATCCCAATGTTTATGTCACTCATCATATTGGTGCTTCTACAGAGCAGGCGCAAAATGCCGTGGCCGAAGAAACTATAAATATAATAAAACATTTTGTTGATGGCGGAGTTGTAGATAATTGTGTGAATAAAGGTGACTTGGCTGGCTAATTCTAATAAACGATTTATATTTTTACTAGTTTGATATTAAAAAGGGACTTTAAACGAGTCCCTTTTTTTATACAAACTTCACATCAATCATATCCTTTATTATTCCATGATAGTAAGGTAAGCTAACAACCTGGCGTATCCCTTCCTTGTCCTGCTCATCAAGGTTGTAAATTACTGTGGGAAGGTTATCCTTTATAAAGGATTTAGTTTCATCAGAAAAGCTGCCGGGAATTTTTATATCCTTCCGATTTAGGTTTTCCATAGCTTCAGAAAACCTGTCGGAAAATTTTTTAAGGTTTTTATCATCACCTGATGCCAACACATAATTAACAAAGGGTGCGGAAATTAATTCTATTATCTCCTCTGCAAAGCTTATTCCCTTTTCATACTTTCCATCAATAAAATTTTTATCGCCGGTTAAAATATGATTTGAGGAACTTAGCTCATCATCATTTAAAGCGATATTCATTTTAAAATCAAGTTCATAATTTTCTTTAAAAAAGATAAGCCCGATTATTGCTTCCACTGTTGAAATATCGCCTGCTAATTTAAACTCATTAATTATTTCTTCTTCTGAATTATAATATATATAAGAGTTGCAGAGAGATTCTTCAAATGATATTCCTAAAGAAGAGGAAACAAAAAATGCCTTGTTGGTGATGATATCGGAAACCGGCATAAGGGCAATTGATGAAGAGTTCTTCCTAACTTCCATAGAAAGTGCAGCGGATTCCTTAAAAGATATTAAATTTTTATCTTCCTCAGGTAAATTGTTAAAGAGGATTTTTGAAAAGACATTGTCAGGGAAAAAAATTTTCATCAATACTAATTAAGAAAAAAGCCCCGACTGAAGCGGGGCTGATTCTAATCTTTATGATTTTTTGGTTTTTATCCTGGCTGCTTTACCAGAAAGATTACGCAGGTAATAAAGTTTGGCTCTTCTTACATCACCTTGTTTAAGCAAATCTATCTTTGCAATTTTTGGTGAGTTTAAACGGAATATTCTTTCTACGCCAACGCCGCTGGATATTTTCCGTACAGTAAAAGTTTTATTTAAGCCAGCTCCTCGAATGCTTATTACATCACCTTCGAAGGGCTGTATTCTTTCCTTTTCACCTTCTATTACTCGCACATGAACTTTTACATGATCTCCCGGGTTAAAGTTGGGCAGATCAGTTTTAATTTGATCCTGTATTATGTTATTTAGGTCTTCCATCATTATCTCCACTATTTATTATACTCACGCCATTTTTCAGTTAAAATATTTGATTGTTTTTCTTTCCACTTTTTAATTTCTTTATCATTACCAGAAAGCAAAATTTCTGGGACCTTCATTCCCCTGTATTCTGCAGGTCTTGTATAGTGCGGTGCTTCAACTATTTCACCATCCTGGAATGAATCGTCTAAAGCCGCTTCACTATCATTCAACACTCCCGGTATAAGTCTTACAATTGCATCAACAATAATTAGCGCAGGAAGCTCGCCGCCAGTTAAAACAAAGCTGCCAATTGATATTTCGATTGTTGCAAACTTTTCTCTAACCCTGTCATCAATCTCTTTATAATGTCCTGCGATAATTAATATATTTTTTGCAAGTGAGAATCTGTTTGCCAGTTTCTGATCGAAAATTTTTCCTTTTGGAGTAGTAAATATTATATGATCATATTTACGTTGATCCATTAACCCATCTATGCATTCAAAAAATGGTTCCGGTTTAAGGATCATTCCGGGTCCGCCGCCAAAAGGTTTATCATCAATCTGCTTGTGCTTATCGTGGGCATAATCGCGCAAATTGTGCACTACAATTTCGACTTTCTTCTTTTCCCGGGCTCTTTTAAGTATGCTGGTATTAAGGGGGCTTTCTAAAAGATCAGGGACTGCAGATATTATATCAATCCTAATCATCGCCTAAATTATAATCTTCCTTAATAACCATTATCTTTTTCCCGGGATCGAAGCTTTCAATAATTTCAAGAACAACGGGTAATAGAATCTCGTTTCCTTTATCACCCTTTATACTCATCACATCGTTTGCAGGCATTTTTAAAACATCGGTTATTTCACCAATCAGCTTATCGTTTTTAAATACCTTGCTGCCAATCAAATTGTTAATAAAAAAATGATCCTCAGGTAATTTTAGAAAGTCTTCATCATCAACAAAAACTTCTCTACCAATTAAAACCTGAGAATCTCTCTGGTTATCAAAATTTAAAAATTTAATCGAAAAAGAGTTTCTGTATTCCTTCACATTTTCCATAGTAAAGATTTTTTTATCGCCCCAAAAGTCTATATAGACTTTGCGCAAATTTTCAAATCTTTCCTGAACTCTGGAATACGATTCTATTTTAACAAATCCATCTTTCCCAATAAGAGATACAATTTTGGCAATTAAATAAAAATTTTTGCCCAATATTTATACGATACCAGTTTAGTCTAAAATTTCCAATATTGCCCGCTTACCCTCCTTGGCAGAAATAGCCGTTAAGAGCGTACGCATCGCCTGTGCTGTTTTCCCCTGCTTACCAATAACCTTTCCCACATCATCGGACTGAACCTTTAGCGAGAGAACAATTTTATTCTCCTCCGGTACGTTTTCTTCTACTTCTACGCCATCCGGATTATCCACTAAGTGCCTCGCAATGAATTCGATGAATTCTTTCATTGGTGGAGCCTCCTATTTTAGAGCCGGGAGCATTTAGAATTAACGTACAAAAAAAACTAAAGGATAGATAAAAAATCTATTCTTTTTCTGCTTTTTTTTCTTCAGAAGCTGCGCCCATTACTTCTGTTGTACCTTCTTCAGTAATCGCCTTTTCTTCCGGCTTAGATTCCTCTTTGGAATCTACCTC
>CAZPSY010000111.1:0-2416 GCA_964589295.1 uncultured Ignavibacteriaceae bacterium | reverse complement strand
CCGCAGGTTTTTCTGCAACTACTGTTTCCACAGGTTTTTCTGCAACTACTGTTTCTGAAGTTTTGTCATCAGCTGCTTGTTTCTTTGATTTCTTTTTAACTGTTTTCTTTTTAGAACTGGCTTCTTTTAATTTTTTCCAGTTCTCCATTTCGGCTTCAACCTTTTCAGCATCAAGTCCCTTTTTTGCAAGTTCCCTTTTAAGGGTTATTCCCTGCTGCCTTAATAAACTTTTAACAGTGTTAGTAGGTTGTGCGCCATTATCCAGCCAGTAAAGCACCCTGTCTTCCTTTATCTCAATAGTATGAGGTTTTGTTAAAGGATTATAAAGCCCAACAACTTCTAGAAATTTACCGTCACGCGGCGATCTTGCATCGGCTGCTACCACTTTATAGATGGGCTGCTTTTTCTTTCCCATTCTTCTTAATCTTAGCTTAACTGCCAATTAATTATCCTCCATGATTTTTACATTATTCAATTAAATTTTAAATTATTTAATGATGATTTAGAGAATCCTTTTTTAGAAATCTTACTCATCATCTTCCGCATATCAGAAAACTGTTTTACTAAACGGTTAACATCCTGTATTGATGTTCCACTACCACGGGCAATTCTTTTACGCCTGTTGCCGTTTAATATTTTTGGACTGTGCCTTTCAACCCCGGTCATCGAGTTAATTATTGCTTCAACTTTAACCAATGCATCGTCATTAAGTTCTGCATTTTTCAGTTGATTACCCAGCCCTGGAATCATCCCAAGCAGGGATGACAAAGAACCCATTTTCTTAATAACTTTAATTTGCTTAAGAAAATCATTAAAATCAAATTTATTTTTACGAAGTTTTTCTTCCAGCTCCTCTGCTTCACTCTCATCAAAGCTGTTTTGTGCCTTTTCAACCAGCGAAACCACATCACCTTTACCCAGAATTCGCGATGCCATTCTATCCGGGAAAAACCCTTCCATTTCCTCTAATTTTTCACCATTACTTACAAATTTAATCGGTTTTCCAACAACAGACCTGATGGAAAGAGCTGCTCCCCCCCTTGCATCGCCATCTAATTTTGTAAGTACAATGCCATCAAAATTAACAATTTCATCAAATGCTTTTGCAGAATTTACTGCATCCTGCCCTGTCATGGAATCGACAACAAAAAGCGTTTCTTCTGGAGAAACTATATTTTTAATATCTGCAACTTCGTTCATCATTTCATCATCAATGTGCAGACGACCGGCAGTATCAAGAATAATTGTATTCAGGTTTTGCTCTTTTGCATACGCAACAGCTTGCTTTGCAACATTCCTGGCATTTTTATCTTCAATAGAAAAAACCGGAACATTAATTTTTTCTCCAAGAACTTTTAGCTGTTCTATAGCAGCAGGACGATGAACATCAGCAGCTACAAGTAAACATTTTCGTGCATTACTTTTAAGCTTTTTTGCTAACTTAGCGCAGAAAGTAGTTTTACCGGAACCCTGCAAACCAACAACCATAATAGTTGTAATTCCGGATGCACTTATTTTTATTTCTGTATGAGCCCCACCAAGTAATTGAATTAACTCATCATTAATTATTTTTGTTATAAGCTGTCCGGGTGTTATAGAAGTAATTACTTCTTCACCTAATGCTTTTACCGAAACTTTTTCAATGAACTCTTTAGCCACCTTATAATTAACATCAGCATCCAAAAGAATACGGCGTATTTCTCTAAGAGAATCGGAAATATTCTTTTCGGTTAACTTACCCTGACCGCGTACCTTTTTTAGTGCGGTCTCTATTTTTAGAGATAAATCTTCAAACATTAATTAAATCCGGTAAAAAATCTTACGAGCTAGCCTTAAGGGCATTAGCGCCAGATACGATCTCCAGTATTTCTTTAGTAATTGCAGCTTGTCGTTCTTTATTATACGTTAAATTCAGACTTCTAATCATTTCCTGTGCATTTGTTGTTGCATTATCCATTGCAGTCATTCTCGCACCTAATTCTGCTGCGTTCGATTCCAGGAGACTCCTCCAAACCTGTGCCTTCAGGTGTTTAGGGATGAGATAATTAAAGATGGAACCCGAATCGGGTTCGAATATATAATTTGGTTGCTGAACCGGTTTTTCAACCGATGAACTTAAAACGGGGATGGGAAGAAATTGTTGAACTTGTATTCTCTGCCTTATCATTGAGATAAACTCGTTATAAATAATAACAACTTTATCATAAGTTTCTTTGCTGAATTCAGAGACTAAATTATCGCTGATCTTTAGCGCTGAAGAATACTCCAATGATGAAAATAATCCAACATCTTTTCTGATCACATTATAATTTCTTCTACTGAAATAATCGGCGTTTTTCTTGCCTACACAGTAAACAAATGCATTTAGTCCTTCAGCATTTATTTCTTCATCAATATACCTGGCAGCTTCTTTAAT
>CAZPSY010000110.1:0-6141 GCA_964589295.1 uncultured Ignavibacteriaceae bacterium | reverse complement strand
TCTTTTAAATCCCTGCGATTCACAATTAATTAATTTATGAAATGTAAAAATCTATCTTCGCCGTCTCGGGTTCCATACAGGTTCTTTATTTACCTGGATTTCACTGTTTTCGGTTGTTACCTGTTCATCCTGCTTAATTTCATTTAGGGTTCTATCATCAAACGCAACTTCTATAGTATCCTGAAATGTTTCCTCTACCTGAACAAGAGTACTATCGGTCGCTAATGAATCAAGTGTTTGTTCCATTGCATACAGGGAATCCTGCAATGCCAATTCCTGTCTTCTTAATTCCTGCTTATAAATAGTAAGCTTGGGTGCAATAATTCTTACATACTCCGAAGTAGGATAATGGACAACAAGCGAATCGTAATATGTAGCGGCAGAATCTAGAAGAAAGAGTTCGTTTTCTAAAATCCAGCCGCAGGTATAAAGCGCTTTTGGGGCAAACGGTGAGCCGGGATATGTTATATGGACATTATAGAAACCATTTATTGCACCTGGATAGTTCTCAAGAAGCATCATTGATTCCGCTTCTAAATATTTTTCTTCCGCAGGATCATAATCCAGGTCGATGAGCGGTTTGTTTAGTTTATTTGCTGCAGCATTTACTACACTTTCATTTTTATAATTATCATAAATTATATTAAACAAACTGTCTGCTCTTTTTTTATTATCAACGGTAAGATAATAACTGCCCATTGCGTAAAGCGTGTTGGCGTGATATGTTGTATTCGGGTAAGTGGTAAGGTTACTATTGTAATACCAGTATGCCGAATCCGGTATATTAAGTTCCGTAAGAAACAGGTTTCCAATTTGAAGCTGATCTTTAACGATAACCGTTTTTAAAGAATCTATTGTTATAGTTGGACGCCTGGGAGGATTATTTTTAAACTTAAGCGTATCGGGCAGCCCTGCTGCCAGTTCCTTTGCCCTTTGTTCCTTTTCCCTCTTCTCCATTTCATACTGCTGTCTTTCAAGTAGGGTTAGCATGGATGGATCTGAAAACAAGCTATCGAATACGAAAACAATAGCTGAATCTGAATAAAGCGTATCATTTATCTGAGCATAAAGAGTATCCCTGTTTCGATAAGTAAAGGTAGTATCCCTAACAATCAACGAGTCCAGAGTTTTTAATGTATCCTTGAAGGCACCGGTAGTATCTTTAACAACCCACATAGAATCGAGTCCCGCCCAGATTTCCTGAAGTTCCTTAACGCTTGCAATCTCTTCCGCTATTGCCAGAGAATCTTTTACATACCTGGTTGAATCTTTAATAAATTCATCAGGATGATCATAATAAAAAATTTGTTTGCCGTAATTATTAAGATCTGCTCTAAGATTTACATAACGGGTAAAAAGCTGGTTCTTTTCTCTTGCAAGAATTAGGTACTCCGGAGATAAAGAACTGGTTGCAGCTTTTTTATAATAAACTGCAGCACTATCGAGCTGCTTTAATCCTGATTCGTATATCATCCCAATTTCATATTTTGCTGCAGCGGAACTCGCTGAATTCTTGAATGTTGTATCAACCTCAATCAACTGGTCTATCGCATCGTCATATCTTCCCAGAGAAGCATAAGTTTTACCAATTTCAAAATCAATATCAGCTAATTTATTTTCGTACTTATCTTCAGAACGCATATCTACAAAAACAGAAAGAGCAGTTTCACTCTGTTCGCCATCACGCAGTGCCTGCCCGTATTTCAATTTAGCATCAGTTTCCAAATCAAAATCGGGTGAGTATTCAAACACGTTGTTGTATGCAATTATAGCATTTTGAACATCATCGATAATTATATTAAGGTTTCCAATTTCGTACCATACTTCAGCTTTAATTTCGTCATCATCGGATACTTCCATAAATTCATTGGCAAGAGCTATTGCTCCAGTATAATCCTCGGTTGTAACTTTATAAATTATTTCTTCAATGAATGCTTCCTGCACAATCAGCTCTTTATCCTCTTCGATTGCTGCCTGCCTCACATCGTGTAAAGTTGATAGCGCATCATTATAATGTTTAAGCTTCATCTCGCATTTACCAATCCACAATTTTGCTTCAAGTTCATAATCACTTTCTACTTGCGAAGTTATAAGTTCCTCAAACTTGCGCTGGGCTTTCTGGTAATTGCTCTGGTAATAAAATGATTTGCCAAGCATTAGAAGTGCATCTTCAACATACCCGGATTCTGAATGAAACTGAAGGATGATTGAACATTTTTCAATTACTTTTGTCAGCTCTGTATTTGCGGTTCCGGGTACAGTTAGAACTTTGGTAGAAAACAAGCTTCTTTCCTGAGCAAAAATCTGCTCTTCGGCTTTCTCAAATGATTCGGTAGTGTTATAATAAAGATTGAAGTACGTTGTAAAACTATCCCAAACGCTGCAGCCGGTTACCACAACCAAAAGCAGAAGTAAAAAACTGAACCTGATTTTTTTAAGAATGGATAAAACCATAAATAAAACTATTAAAGATCAAATAAAACAAAAAGGTAAATTTCTTTACAATGCATGTTTACCCGATTCATCTGTCCTAATCCTTATTACATCTTCAATTTCTGAAATAAATATCTTTCCATCACCCACCTGCCCGGTTTTAGCTGTTTTAGAAATTGCATCTACAACTTTCTCAACTTTTGAATCTTCTACAACAACCTCAATTTTCATTTTAGGCACAAACTCAATCCTGTATTCGCTGCCCCTGTAAGTTTCGGTGTGTCCCTTCTGCCTGCCGTAACCTCTAACTTCAGAAATAGTAAGCCCTCTAACTCCTTCTTCAAGCAGGGCTTCTTTAACATCATCCAGTTTGAACGGGCGAATTATTGCTTCAATTTTTTTCATAATAACTCTTTAGACTATTTGCCGTGACATTGCTTATATTTTTTACCGCTGCCGCAGGGACAGGGGTCATTTCGTCCAACTTTTTCACCAACTTTTACCGGTTGTGCCTTTCCTGCCCTGTGAGGTCCGGCTTGCTGGCTTCCTCCGGAGAGCCCGATATTTGTTGTAGCTTGTTTGCTTTCGGTAATTCGGCTTGCAGGCTGTCTTCTTCTTTGTTGAATATCATCCGGCGCTTGCGGGAAGAATTTGAATGCGAATGATACAACATCGTTTCTAACCTGCTCAATAAGGGTAACAAAGAGTTTAAACGCTTCGCCTTTATATTCAACCAGCGGATCTTTCTGACCGTAAGCACGCAAACCGATTCCTTCTTTAAGATCATCCATTTCGCGTAAGTGCTCTTTCCATTTCTGATCAATTACACTTAGCACTGCATATCTTTCCAGCCGAGCCATTAATTCAGGACCAAGCATTTCTTCTTTTTTACTATAAAATTCTTTGGCTGTATCCACTATACGCTGTTTCACACCATCGTTGCCAAGTGATTCGAATTCATCAGGTTCCAGCTTAACTTCAACCAGCAGGTTATGGAGCAGTTCTTCTTTAATATTGTCAACAAGCACATCATCAAAATTCCTATCAACTACATCATCTACAAATTCTTCCAGCAGTTCAAATATTTCTCCTTTTAACCTGTCGCCTTGAAGTGCCTTTCCTCTTCTGTTGTATATAACTTCCCGCTGCTGATTCATGGTGTCATCATATTCAAGTAATCTTTTTCTTATAGCGAAGTTATTCTCTTCAACTTTTTTCTGCGCACGCCCAACAGATTTTGTAATCATAGGATGCTGTATTACTTCACCCTCCTTTATTCCCATTTTTTCCATCACGGTTGATATCCGGTCACTTCCAAAAAGCCGCATAAGATCATCTTCAAGAGAAAGATAGAATTTTGTTGTACCGGGGTCTCCCTGCCTTCCCGAACGACCTCTAAGCTGTCTGTCAATTCGTCTTGATTCATGTCTTTCAGTTCCAAGGATATAAAGTCCGTTCTTTTCCACTACACCTGCGCCAAGTTTAATATCGGTTCCGCGACCAGCCATATTCGTAGCAATTGTAACCGCACCAATTTCGCCGGCGTGTGCTACAATTTCTGCCTCACTCTGATGCTGCTTTGCGTTAAGAACATTATGTTTAAATCCTATCCTCTTTAACATCCTGCTGATGGTTTCTGAAACTTCAACAGAAGTTGTACCAACTAATACGGGTCTACCTTCTTTTCTAAGGTTTTGTATCTCTTCAATAACCATATTGTATTTTTCGCGCTTGGTTTTGAAAATTGCATCATCTTCGTCTTCACGTGTTAGTGGTTTATTACTTGGAATTACAATAACTTCAAGTTTATAAATTTCAAAGAACTCACCTTCTTCAGTTTCAGCTGTACCGGTCATGCCTGCAAGTTTATTGTACATCCTAAAATAATTCTGAAGAGTAATTGTAGCCAGCGTTTGAGAATCACGCTGTACTTTAACGTTTTCTTTGGCTTCAATTGCCTGGTGAAGCCCGTCGCTGTATCTTCTGCCTGGAAGAACTCGACCGGTAAATTCATCAACAATAGCAATTTTTCCGTCTTCAGTAATAACGTACTCATCATCTTTTTCAAAAAGTGTGTACGCTTTTAACAACTGGTGAATAGTATGAATCCTGTCACTGGCTGCAGAGTACTTGCTGTAAAGTTCATCTTTAAGTCTTACTTTTTCCTGATCATCCAAACTTGTATCATTTTCAAACTTGCTTACCTCTGTTCCAAGATCGGGCAGGATAAAATAATCTTTCTCCATCCCGGTTCCCTGCGCAAGTTCTACCCTGCCTTTTTCAGTTAAGTCAATCGTATTATTCTTCTCATCAATAACAAAAAAGAGCTCATCATCAATTATGTGCATGTTCTTACTTTTTTCGCGCAGGTAATCAAGCTCAGTATCAAGTATCAGTTTTTTATAAGTGGGATCGCTTGATATTTTAGCAAGTTTGTTACTCTTGGGCAACCCCCTGTAAGCCCTGAACAAAAGAACGCCGGCTTGAACAACATCTCCATCACCATCCAGCATTTTTTCTGCTTCCTGCAAAATTGAGGCAACAAAATTTTTCTGCTTTCGGTAAAGCCGGTCAATTTTAGGTTTCATTTCGTTGAATTGATGATCATCAACATCAACCGGACCGGAGATGATTAGGGGGGTTCTTGCTTCATCAACAAGTACAGAATCAACTTCATCAACAATAGAATAATTATGCCCGCGCTGAACCTGTCCTTCTTTTTCAATTGCCATATTATCGCGCAGGTAATCGAAGCCAAATTCGTTATTGGTTCCGTAAGTTATATCGGCGCTGTACTGTTCTTTCCGCTGTTGTGGATCCATTGTGTTAAGTATGCAGCTAACTGTAAGACCGTGAAATTTAAAAATCTCCCCCATCCATTCACTGTCTCTTTTTGCAAGGTAATCATTAACAGTTACAAGGTGGCAGCCCCTTCCGGTAAGTGCATTAAGATAAAGTGGTAAAGTTGCAACTAGAGTTTTTCCTTCGCCGGTAGCCATTTCTGCAATTCTACCCTGGTGAAGTACTACTCCGCCCATCAACTGAACATCATAAGGGACCATATCCCAGGTAATTTTATTTCCGGCAACTGTCCAGCTTTTTCCAAGCAGTCTTTCGCAAGTTGCTTTAATCACTGCAAATGCTTCGGGCAAGAGCTGGTCTAGAATTTCTTCATACTCTTCGTTAAGCTGTTCATTTAATTCATCTACATCATCGTATGCAGCATGCCTGTCAAATTCTTCATCAGATTGAAGTTTAGCTTTTAATTCATCAATTTTTTTCCTTGTCTCTTCAGTATGCTGCTCTATTTTCTCTTTAAATTCGGCAGTTTTTGCTTTAAGCTGTTCATCCGAAAGATCTTTTATCTTTTTATATTCTTCGTTTATTTCTTCAACAATCGGCCAAAGATTTTTAATACCCTTTTCGTGTTTATCGCCGAATACCTTTTTTATTATTTTTAACATTTTTTAGCAATTCTCAATTAATAAATAGCAAATAAAGTTAAATATAGCTTATTTGAATTGCAATTTAAGAAATTTTACTTAAAATAGGTTGTGATGGAGAATGGGTAAATGCTTTAAGAATTTTGTTGATTGGGATAAAAATATTGAGAAAATTGGCAAGAGAAAAATTTGATAAACAATGTTAGGTACAAGACAATTAAATGTCTAAGAAAATTTATTTGGGTGAAGGTTATAATAACTTAAG
>CAZPSY010000109.1:0-6142 GCA_964589295.1 uncultured Ignavibacteriaceae bacterium | reverse complement strand
ATGGAGGATAAAGATATAATTATTCATATAATGGAAGAATCAAGCAAGCACGATAATGAACAGGTATTTATTTCAATCGGAAGCGAGCTTGCAGAGCAGAAAATGAAACAGTACAGTTTTATAAGTAAAGAATATAAACTTGGAGAAACTTCCGGAACACTTGGAATTATCGGTCCCAAGAGAATGGAGTATTCCAAAATTGTTGCCATAGTAGATTACCTGGCTAAGATGTTATCTCAATTTTTAAAAACGCGGTAAAGTAAATAAGGAGTATTATTTAGATGTCTAAAAAAGATAAATCAAAAAATAAAGATGAGAATATAAAAGAATCCGAAGCAGCTGAACAGCAGGATACGATAGATAAAAATGAAGAAAACGAAATTCCTGAAATAGCTGAAGAAGAAGTTAAAGAAGTAGATATAACTGCCGAGTTGGAATCTAAAGTGAACGAGTTACAGGATAAGCTTTTAAGAAAAGCTGCCGAGTTTGAAAATTATAAACGAAGAACTGAAAACGACCAGTTGAATTTGTTAAGCTTTGCAGCCGAATCATTTATAATAAAAATTCTGCCTGTAATTGATGACTTTGAAAGATCGCTGGACCATATTAGTGATGCGGACAGCGCAGAAGCAATTAAAGAAGGAATAATGCTGGTTTATAATAAATTTAAAAAAATTCTTGATGAGCAAGGCATAAAGAAAATTGATTCCGTCGGTAAACCGTTTAATGTCGATTATCACGATGCGCTGATGCAGATAAAGGATGATACCGTTCCGGCTCATACTGTTGTGGAGGAAGTAGAAAAGGGTTATTTATATAAAAATAAAGTTATAAAACATGCAAAGGTTATTGTAAGTGAAGATGCCGGTGAAGAGAATAATCAACAAAATGAAGATGAAGAAACCATTTCCAATGAAAAGGATGACAACGAATAATGGCGAAACGCGACTACTATGAAATTTTAGGTGTTGGAAGGGATGCATCGCAGGAAGAAATAAAAAAAGCTTACCGTAAACAGGCAATGCAATTTCACCCCGATCGGAATCCAGGAGATAGTGCAGCAGAGGAAAAATTTAAAGAAGCTGCAGAAGCATACGAAGTATTAAGCCACGAAGAAAAGAAAGCAAAATACGATAGGTTTGGGCACGAAGGTGTAAGAGGCAGCCAGTATGGCTCTGAAGGATTCTCATCTGTGAATGATATCTTTTCTCACTTTTCCGATATCTTCGGCGGTTCTTCTATTTTTGATGATATTTTTGCGGGAGGTTCCGGAAGGAACCGGGGCAGAAGAAGTGCCGGAGTTCCCGGTGCCGATTTACGTATTACGCTAAAATTAACCCTGGGAGAAATTGCAACCGGCGTTACAAAAAAAATTAATATTAAAAAACATGTTAATTGCGATAAATGCTCCGGCACAGGAGCGGAAGCGGGCACATCAAGAAAAACATGCCCTATTTGCCAGGGTGCCGGCGAAGTAAAATCAGTCTCCCGTTCAGTCTTCGGACAGTTTGTTAATATTACAACCTGCAACAACTGCAATGGCGAAGGAAATGTTATTGATACTCCTTGCAAAAAATGTATGGGCGATGGACGAGTGCAGGAGGAAAGAACTATTAAAATTGAAGTTCCACACGGTGTTTACGAAGGCAGTTACATGACTTTGCGGGGTGAAGGAAATGCAGGAAAACGTGGCGGACCCGCAGGAAGTATTATAGTTGTTTTCCAGGAACAACCGCACGATTATTTCATACGCGAAGAGGAAGATATAATTTACAACCTGTTTATCACTTACCCCGAAGCAGTACTTGGTGCAGATGTAGAGGTACCAACACTTAACGGTAAAGCAATGCTTAAAATTGATCCGGGAACACAGCCGGGTAAAATGCTTAAGATGAGAGGTAAGGGTCTTGGTCGTTTAAACTCTAACGGTACTGGCGATCAGTTGGTTAAAGTAAATATAGCTGTACCTAAAAAAGTTAGCGCTAAAGAGAAGGAAACACTTAAACAGCTTGCAGAAATGCCTAATATAAAATCTTCATCAAAAACTGAAGCAAAGAACTTTTTTAAGCGTTTCGGGTTATAATTATATTGGTAATAAATCTTTTACTTGCCCTCTAATTATCCTATACTTATATTTTGATTGAAGGGATTACAATCTACTTTCGGATTGAAATAAATGCTTAAGAAACTTTCAGAGAAGATCGGCTTTACACAAACTGAGATTAAAGTTATTCTTTTCCTGATAATTGTGTTTCTGGTGGGGGCAGCTTACAGCATTATTAATATCGATAGCAAAGGTGAGTATATTAATTTCGATTATTCAGAGCAGGATAGTCTCTTTTCGTTATATAAAGAAAACTTCCCAAACAGTAAAAATTCGCCTAATGACAGTGTTGATATTAAGGAAGAAGTTTTAGAACTTAAGTCACTGGATTTTGAGCAAAATAAAAAACCGCCGCTGCCGCAAGAAAAAAGTATTAACATAAATACAGCTGGTACAAACCAATTTTTAAGTTTGCCGGGAATAGGTGAAAAAACAGCTCAAAAGATAATATTGCTTAGAAATGAAAGGGGCGGGTTCAAAAACATCGAAGAGTTAATGGATGTAAGAGGTATTGGGGAAGTGAAATTTAACAAAATAAAAAAGTTTTTATATATTGAATAGTCAATCAAATAAAATTTTTCCTTAGGAGGAATAATGTTGAAAGCGGCTGATCCCTGGTATGTGCATGCAATTTTATATGGCGTTATTGCCATTTTAGTAATAATATTGATTAAAGTTGCGATTCTGGACCCTAAAGAAATTGTAGCTGTAGAAAAATATAACAAAACCGAATCCCGCCTTAGAATGGATAATCTTAAAGAAGCAGAAATCCTCTGGGAAAAAAAATTCGGTAACTTTACAGACGACCTGGAAGGACTTGTGCGATTTATTAAGCAGGATCCTTTTGTTGACAGCGTTGTGAATGCTTTCGACTCATTAACAATGAGACCTGCAAATCCATTTAATCCCCTTAAGCATGGTGAATTTATACCTGATAGTTTAATGAGAACTCCAAGATCAGGATCACTTTATATTTTACAGATCGATACCTCTATTGCTTACGATACCACAATTAACAGGAGGGGCAACATTACAAAGATCGATACAACCGTTACACTTGGAACCCGTTATTACCTGGAAGATCCTGATGGTTATGGTTCAGTGGGCAGTGTTAATAGTGATGCGCTGAAAAATACAGCATCATGGGAGTAATATAAAGTAATGAACGGGTTTGAGAATCATGCAGGATTCAATATAACCACTACAAAGCTCCAGGTAGTTGAAGTTACAAGCGAATCCGGAAAAATAAAACTATCAAACTTAAGCGAAGTTTTTTTTAACATACCGCTGGACTTTGATAAAGATAAAGAAACCATACTACTTGCCAAGCTTCAAAGTGCTTATGATGAATTAAAGATTAGCTCACAGTTGATAAGCAAAACAATTTCGGTTGCTCTTCCGCTTAAATTATTTTTTATCATACAGTTACCTTTCGATAACACCCTGCTTTACTGGGACCTTCTCGAAGAATTCAGGTGGGAACTTTCCGTTTTGTATCCACATATTCAGCCAGATGAACTTTCAATACAATACTTTGAGATCGAAAAGAATATGTACATTACAAAAAGCACTGCTATTGTTTCTGCTATTCCAAGAAAATATATAGAACTGATTGCTAATTTTTGTAAGATCAATAATTTAAAGCTGAAGTTTATAGACAGCGCACATTTTGCCGCCGAACGTTCTTTAATTTTAAGCGATAAGGCAGTTGCTGAAGGATTAACGCTTAGTGTTCATATTTCTGAAAATACTACATCAATTTTATATGCATTGGATTTCAAACCCATTTACACAACTGTGCGCTCTACAAAAAGCGAGAAGGAAATAATTGCATTTATTGAAGAAGAACTGAGTAAAGAAACTGCACATAAGATCAACAGGAAGTTTATCTCAGGCGCATATATTTCCGGCGAAAACGTAACAGCTGAACTGAGGCGCAAACTTGAATACTCTGCAGGTATAAAATTTTCGAAGTTTAACCCGTTTTTTAAAATTGATTCCGAATCCGCAATGGAAAATAAAAAGTTGTCAGCGGAAACATTTAATTCATTTGCTCCTGCTGCAGGCATTGCTTACAGAACAGATTAACTTCTCCCTTCTTTAACGTCGTTTAAATAAATATCTTCAAGAATTATGAAAATGAGAATAATATCCGGTGAGGCAAAAGGAAGGCAAATCTTTGTACCAAAATCTGATTTGATAAGACCTACGACCGATCGTGTGCGGGAAACTCTTTTTAATTTACTCAATAACAGGATCTCATTCGAAGGTATTAAAGTGCTCGACCTTTATGCAGGATCGGGTTCACTTGGATTGGAATGTATAAGCCGCGGTGCTGCAGAAGTTAATTTTGTCGAAATGAATTTTGTCATCAAAAAAAATTTAGAAAGAAATATCGAACTTCTTAATGCAAAAGAGAAATGTAAAGTATTTAAAATGTCTGCATTAAATTTTTCTGCACGTTTTGAAAATCTTGGATACGATCTTATACTTGCCGATCCACCTTTCTTTAAAGATGATATTTATATAGTTGTTGAAAACCTGCTTACCAATAGATATCTAAATCCTGGCTCCGATATTATTATTGAAAGATCAATTCAAACTAAAGAAAAGGATATTGAAAATTTTAGAATTGAACCATTTAAAAAAATAGGTGATACTTGCCTCTACTCAATTACTTACTGAAACCGTTAGCAATTTTTGCATCGCTGCTAATCACCTTTAACTCTTATCCCCAGCAATTCCAACGTAAATTAAACATCTTCCCTGTTAGTGATGGCACAGGTTTAATCGAGAATATTTACTCGGGTGGACACAATAACATCGAACAACAACTTATTGATATAGACGGTGATGAAGATTTTGATATTCCTTATCTAGACAGCGATGGCACTTTTGGATGGTATGAAAACATGGGTGATAAATTCAATCCAGTTTTTGAATTTTCATTCACACCAATTGGCAATTTTGTTTTTTCCGATTGGTATTATTTTGTTGATATAAATGATGATAACGATTTAGACTACTTTACAGCTAATGCGGATCACATCTCATTTTATGAAAACATTGGCAGCGTTACATCACCACTCTTTATATTAAACCAGGAATCTATTTTGGATAGTGCGGGGCAACCGATTCTAAGCGAGTTTGGAAGCAACCCGGTTTTTGCAGATGTAGATGGTGATAATGATTACGATTTTATTACGGGTAATTCAGCCGGAACATTAACCTTTTACGAAAACATAGGAACACCGCAATCTTTCAACTTTATATATATTACCGACCGGTGGCAGGATATTGAAATAATTGGTGGAGCATTAAACAATTCCAGGCATGGTGCCAGCTCTATCGATTTTGTTGATATTGATAACGATAATGACCTGGATTTGTTTTGGGGAGATTTTTTTAGCACAAGCATGTACTTTATAGAAAACCAGGGTACTGCATCTTCCCCCGATATGCAGCTTGTTTCCAACGTTTATCCAATTAATGAAGACAGCATTAAAACACGTGGATTTAACATGCCACGGTTTGCAGATATCGATGCCGATAATGATTATGATCTTTTTGTTTCCGTTCTTTACGATCCCACTGTTCCACAATCACTTATGTTTTATAAAAATAATGGGACGTCATTCATACCAAATCATTCACTTGTTACAGAAGATTATTTAAAAACTCTTGATGTTGGAAATACCAGCATTCCTTCATTTGTAGATATTGATAATGATAACGACCTTGATATTATTCTAGGTTCACTGAATAACCCGTTAGGCAAGCTACACTTTCTAAAAAATATTGGTACTCCCGCAAGTCCTGCTTTCGAATATCTTGATTCTTCATACTTCGGGATAGAAAGCGATCTTAGTGTTTCACCAACTTTAGCAGATTTGGATAATGATAATGATCCCGATATGATAATTGGGAAGTTTAATGGTAAACTTTCATTTTATAATAATTCCGGAAATCAAAATAATCCACTGTTTACTACGGCGAAAAGTTTGCTTGATAATAACGGTGATGAAATTGATATAGGAA
>CAZPSY010000108.1:0-6169 GCA_964589295.1 uncultured Ignavibacteriaceae bacterium | reverse complement strand
ATAACCCGGCTGATGATCCTTTTTTCTTATCATAAATAGAAGGAAGAAAATACGGCTTTGAATAAGCTGGCTGAGAATAAACATAATTTGTAATCTTTTCAACTTCCTCAGTCGATATAAAAGCATTTTGGACACGGATTGGTTTCGGTGAGCCGGTGGGCATAAAAAGCATATCACCTTTTCCCAATAACTGCTCAGCTCCATTCATATCCAATATTGTCCTGGAATCGATTTTTGTTGCAACCTGGTATGCAATTCTTGAACTGAAGTTCGCTTTTATAACACCTGTAATAACATTAACTGATGGTCTTTGTGTTGCAAGAACAAGATGAATTCCTACTGCACGAGCTAATTGCGCAAGCCGGGTAATTGGTTCTTCAACATCTTTGCCGGCGGTTATCATTAAATCTGCAAGCTCATCTATAACAACAACAAGGTAGGGAAGATGATGATGCTTTATGGTTTCAGTATCGTGTGGTCTTGTTGCTGGATCATCTACCTTGCGGTTATAATCGACAATATTTCTTACACCGGCTTTTGCCAGTCTATCATAACGCCGTTCCATTTCAATTTCTACAGACTTTAAAATAAGCACTGCATTCTGCGGAGCGGTTATAATTTCTTCTTCAAGGTCGGGCGATACTGCGAGGTAGTGTCTTCTTAGTTTATTATAAAAAGATAGTTCTATCTTTTTAGGATCCACCATTACAAATTTTACTTCGGAAGGATGTTTGGTATAAAGCAGACTGCTAATTATCATATTTATACCAACGCTTTTACCCGAGCCGGTTGAACCTGCAATAAGCAAGTGCGGCATTAAAGCAAGATCTGCTATATAAACATCACCGTTAATAGTTTTGCCAAATGCCATAGGCAGTTCAGCTTTGGATTCGTAAATTTTGCCCAGCACTGAGCGGGCATTAACCAGCTCAGCTACGGCGTTTGGTATTTCCACTCCAATTGCACCTTTGCCCGGGATGGGCGCAATAATTCTTATTCCTTTAGCTGCTAGTGCAAGTGCTATATCGTTTTCAAGCCCAACTATCTTACTAATTTTTACGCCTGGCGCAGGAACAATTTCGTAAAGTGTAACAACAGGACCGGGAGTAACTGAAATATCCTGAATATCAATATCAAACAGTTTTAATTTTTCTTTTAACAGTTCTGCGTTTCTTGTTAGTTCTTCTTCTGCAACTTTAAAATTTTCTTCCGGGACGGGCTCCAACATATCCAGCGTAACCATCTTATAGTCTATATTTTCCTCCCACGGTTCCGGAAGTTTTTCCTCTTCATCTCTTTCAAATTCCCTGGCAGGTACTTCCCCGGTTTTTTCGAGATCAACTTTTTTTCTTTCTTCGCGAATCACTTCATTTTGATCATCATCTGAATATCCATCATCTTTTCTTATAATTCTTATTTTTGTTTGTGATTGTACCTCTTCATCCATCAATTCTTCTGCAGTAGAGAGTGTTTCTTCATTTTTACTATTAAGCTTTTTCTTTCCGGAGCGGAGTTTCTTTATTTTATCCAGGTTAGTTTCAACCCCTTCATCATTCCCTTTTATTTTTATTTCATTACCCGTTGTACCCGCAAAAGCAGATTTAAGGAGTCCTATTATTTTTTCAATCTTGATATCAAAAGCAAATATTAAAACAGTAACAAACGCAAACAAAAGTAAAATTATCCCGCCAATACCACCAAGCAAACCTGATAATGCTTCTCCAAGATATTCGCCAATGTATCCTCTTAGCTCATAAGATCCTGCAAATATGTTGTAATTTACTTTAAGCACTCCAAAGAAAGCAGCGAGGATTAATGCCATGAAGATAAAAAAGTTTGATAGATGAATTTTAAGTTTAAATGATAATTTCTTAAAAAATGAAAAGCACCACAGGAAGAGTATAAAAGCGAATGAAATAGAAAAATATCCTAACGTCTGCTTTATAAGAAAGTGAGCGGTGTGTGTGCCAATAATTCCAAGCCAGTTATTTATATCAGATTTGTCACCCGGTGAGAAAATATCTTTGAAGAAATCACCCATCAAGGCTTCATCATAACGGCTGTAAGATATTACAGACAGGAATAAAAAGACCGATAGCACCAAAAGAAAAATGGCAAAAATAGTCTTTTTCTTTTCGGGAGAAATTGCAAAATAAGACTTACCCCCCGATTTATTTTCCCGTTTTTTAGTTGTCTTCCTTTTAACAGCCATTAATAACTAAGATCTTTTTAAGAAAGTAATTATACTTTAATTGATTGTAATGCGCTTCCATTAAAGAAAGGGACTGTGCCGGTTACGCTTAATTTACTGCAAATTTTAAGATCATCTTCAAACCCGCGGGAGGCAAGTAATTTACCATGCTCTGTTTCTTCAAGCATTTTTAAAATGTTTTTACCAAAAGATTGATTTAATGCTACAGCACATTTAGCCGAGTCTGATAATTCCACATTATCTTTTATTGACCTGAGTTCCTTCACAAGTCTGCCTGCACAAACCGAATCTTCCATGGAAAAAAGATTGTTATTTCCCGCACATAGAATTTCGACATCTTTACCGAGGTTAGCAAGTTGCTTTGCAACTGCATTTAGATTATTGAAGGAACAAACTAATAGATTTTCGGAAAATTTTGCTTTAACAATTGCTTTTGAGCCATTTGTAGTATAGTAAACTATCGATTTGTTCTCAATCAGTCTTCCTTCATATTCGGTTGGAGAATTACCAAGCGCGAAACCATCTATTTTTTGTGCGTTTCTTTCGCCGCCAAGCAAAGTATGTCCGCCAAACATTCCCCCCGAAACTTTAACAGCAAATTCAACTGTGGCTACTGGTATTACTTCCTTGGCACCATTTGAAAGGGCAGTGATAATAGTTGTTGAAGCGCGAAGAACATCAATAACAACAGTGGTTTTCCCAGAAAAGTAAAGTTCATCTTTATTAACCGGCGAAAACATTATGTTTATTTTCATAGCGTTGTATCACCGTTTAGTTTTTAACAAAAGGCAGCTTAACAACTTTAGCCGCAAATTCTTTTCCCCTGATTGAAAAATTTATTTCGGTTCCAACTTTTTTATAATCTGAATCTACATAACCCAGGGCTATAGGTTTTTCAAGAACCGGGCTAACAGTGCCGCTGGTAATTGTACCAACCTTTTTATCACCATCAACTATATCATATCCTTTTCTTGGGAAGAATTTATCATCAGAAATCATTGCAACGAGTTTTCTGGTAATTCCGTTCTCTTTAACTTTTTTTAGTGATTCCCGTCCTATAAAATCTTCTTTGTTTAACTTGGTAATCCAACCAAGCCCTGCTTCAATTGTGTTTGTAGTTTCATCAATATCATTACCGTATAAACAAAAACCCATTTCGAGTCTTAAAGAATCTCTTGCCGCAAGTCCGGCTGGTTGAATATCATATTCTTTTCCAGCTTTGAACAGTTCATTCCAAACATGAGCCGCAGTTTCTACATCGCCTGTAAAATAAAGCTCATAGCCAAGTTCGCCGGTGTATCCTGTTCGCGATATTATTATCTCTACGCCGGCAACCTTATCAGTTTTAAAATTATAATAATCCAGATCAATCTTATTATCCATTAGTTTTTGCACAACTAATTCCGAATTATGACCTTGCACCGCAAGCAGGGAATAATCATCACTTAGGTTTTTAATATCAGCCCCAAATTTATTGTTCTCTATCATCCAGTTAAAATCTTTTTCGATATTAGCTGCATTAACAACAAGCATGTATTTGTTTTCAGCAAGATTATATACAAGCAGGTCATCAACAATTCCACCGTTGGGGTAACACATAGCAGAATACTGAACCTTGCCAGGAGTGAGCTGCGAAACATCGTTAACCGTAATGTGCTGAACAAAATCTAAAGCGTTACTGCCTTCTATAAATATTTCGCCCATGTGAGAAACATCAAACACTCCAACCGAATCGCGGACTGCTTTATGTTCGGCTATGATGGAAGAATATTGAACGGGCATTTCATAACCGGCAAACTCTACAATTTTTGCACCGGCTTTTTTATGAAGCTCGTAAAATTTTGTTTTTTTCATATAAATGAATTAATTATTTCTTATCTAATTTTTTCCAGTCACTTAAAAAATTATCAATCCCAATATCAGTTAAGGGATGATTGAACAGTTTATTTATAACAGCAAACGGAATGGTGCAAACATCAGCACCCATTAGTGCTGCTTCAACGAGATGAAGCGGGTGCCTTATACTTGCAACCAGCACTTCTGTTTGATAATTATAATTGCTGTATATCTGAACAATCTGTGAAATCAAATCCATCCCGCTGATGCTTATATCATCTAACCTGCCTACGAAAGGGCTAATATAGGTTGCACCTGCTTTTGCAGCAAGCAATGCCTGCGAGGCGGAGAAACATAGCGTAACGTTTGTGTTTATGCCTTCATCTGAAAGTGTTTTAACTGCTTTTAAACCCTCTTTAATAAGAGGAATTTTCACCACAATATTTTTATGGATTGCAGCAAGTTCGTGCGCTTCCTTAAGCATTCCATCGTAATCAGTTGCAATAACTTCTGCACTTATCGGTCCGTCTACTATTTTAATTATTTCATCTAATAATTCTCTAAAATTTTTGCCTTCTTTGGCAACTAAAGATGGGTTCGTTGTAACACCGTCTAAAACTCCAAGTGAAGCTGCTTCCTTTATTTCATCAATGTTTGCTGTATCAATAAAAAATTTCATGGTTAGTCTCCGAATAAAATTATAAAAAAATAAATTCTTTAATCAAACAATTGTGTTAAATCTTTGCCTGTTTTTGAAGAGATAAATTTAAACTTACCCGGTTTAACAGATACCGTTTCTTCAATTTTTAAACGTGTAAAATATTTTATTTGAAGTCTTGTTATCAATTCTATGTTAAAGATAGCAAAAATAGTAATTTTTTCTTCCCGCAGTTTTGCTGCCGTAGACGGATGGCACTTAATAATTAAACTTCTCTCTTTGGAATTTCTTTGAAACTTTTTCAGCCAGGATTCAAGATCGTAAACAAGGTGCGATCCCTTAGTTAGCTGACCTGTTCCAAGACAAGAAGGGCAAACCTCCTTTATTGCCTGATCAATGTTCTGTCTTATACGCTGCCTGGTAATTTGGATAAGACCGAAATCAGTCATTGGTAAGATAGCAACTTTGGCTCTATCTCTCCTGAATTCCTTTTTTAATTCATCATAAACTTTTTTACGGTTTTTATCTTCTTCAAGATCTATAAAATCGATAACAATTATTCCTCCAATATCTCTTAATCTTAACTGGCGGCAAACTTCACGAGCAGCTTCTAAGTCAGTTTTAAGAGAATTCTGCTCCTGCTCTTTATTCCTGGCATATCTACCGCTGTTCACATCAATTACAACCATCGCCTCCGTATGCTCAATTATCAGGTAGCCGCCGCTTGGCAGGTGAACTCGTCTGCCCATAAGTGTTTTAATCTGCTCTTCAATTTTAAAATCATCAAAGATCCCATCGGAAGTTTTATACGGTTCCACTTTTTCAGCAATTGCCGGTTGAACGACCCGCAAATAACTGTTTATCTGTTTGTATAGTTTTTTAGAGTCAATAAATACTTTGGAAACATCAGAATTGAAAAGATCCCTTATAACGCTAACGGTTGTGCTAAGATCCTGGTAAATTAATGAGGGGGGCTTTTCTGTTTTTACTGATGATTCAATTTCGGACCAGGTTTTCATCAGTAACTTTAAATCATCTTTTAGTGATTCTTCAGATTGCTTTTGAGCAACAGTTCTTATTATAAGTCCATAATTTTCGGGTATGATTCCGCGGGCAATATACCTTAATCTTTTTTTCTCACGATAATCTGTAATTTTTTTTGAAACTCCAATTTTATTATCGAAAGGTAGAAGAACACAAAACCTGCCCGGTAACGAAATTGATGAAGTTACACGAACTCCTTTATTAGCAACAGGTTCCTTTGTAATCTGGACAAGTATATCCTGTCCTTTGCGTAGTTTTGGTATGGGTCTGTTAGAACCGTTTCTTCCGGAGTTAGTTGTAGCACCACTATCCCGAGAAGTATCTTCAACTTCTTCAATATCTGCAGCTTCTTCCCCAATCATTGCCTGCAGTTGCTGTGTTCTATCGCCAATATCTGAAAAATGAAGAAATGCATCGTG
>CAZPSY010000107.1:2203-6331 GCA_964589295.1 uncultured Ignavibacteriaceae bacterium | reverse complement strand
TTCATCTTATAAAACCGAAAATTTCTTTTGGGTGTAAAATAAGAATTTTACTAAAAAGATGGGTTAGAAATCTTAACATTTAAAGATTAAATAATTGTAAAGAAGAGGGAAATGCTTTACCCTTTAATTTAATAGATTACCTTAACAGGATTAAGTTTCTGCTATACTTTCTTCCATCAAGATCTACTAGGAAGTAATATGCTCCGCTGGCAGCATCTATACCCCAGCTGGTTTTCCCATACCAGTCATAATGGTTTGTCCCTTCTTGTGTAACAGTAAAATATGTTTCAACCTGCTGACCTGTAGGATCTATAATTTTAATTTTTAACGATTCATTACCGGCAGATTTAACTGATATCCTTGTAAATGTTTGCCGGGCAGGTATAAATGGATTCGGGTAAGGTTCGCTTATAATAAAATCTGTAAATGTTCTTTCGAGATCGAGATTGAGATTAATATTCAACTGCCCATAGAAAAACTTATATGTATCATTTACAGGATTTCTGAAGTTTGTTCCGTTAAAATCCTTATATGTGAAGAAAAAATTAATTAAATCTCCATCTAAGAAAAACGGTAACTTAAATTCATACTCAAACTTAAGATCGAATACCATTGGTACATCGGCATAATTCTCTCCATCGGTTGAATAGTGAAGCGCAACTGTCTGTGGATCAATATTATCCGGCTGCAAAATCATTTTATGTAGAGTAAATGTACTCTGAGTTTCTTCCAAATTTGGAAATTGAACAGCATCCAACGCAGAGAGCAATCCGTAACCTCTTTTATAATCCGGGGTTTTACTGTTATCGGCAGTTTCAAAAAGAATATTTCTAACCTGTGAATTTAAAAGATGCGGATGAGCAGAAAGAAGCAGCGCTGCTATACCGCTTGCAATCGGAGCCGAAACCGAAGTTCCATTAGCTGTGCCGTAACCATTAAAGCTTCCAGCAAACGCACCATATACGTTTACACCTTGAGCAACTACATCCGGTTTTATTCTTCCGTCAAACGAGGGTCCCCTGCTGCTAAAACTCGCCACTTCGTTATCATTCTTAACTGCACCTATACCTAAAGTATAAATACCATCTGCCGGAGCTGTAATATAAAACCATGAAGAGTTTCCTTCATTTCCTGCAGAAGTTATTGTTACAACTCCCCTTCTGTACGATAGCTCAGCTGCACGTGTTATAATTGTAGTCTTTCCATCCATATCGCTGTAAGTATAAGAAAATGTTGATGGATCAAAAATGCTGTAACCAAGTGAACTGCTTGTTACATCAACACCATAGCCCTCCATCCACTCTAAAGCTGCTGCGTAGTTATCTTCTTCAACGTGAGTTTCACTTCTGATATCTTCGGTCTTTGAAAGTATAAAATCGGAACCAAATGCAGCTCCAATAAGCGAACTATCCTTTTGCCCAGCAATGATAGAAAGCACGAGTGTTCCATGATTATGCTGATTAGTTACATCATTCGTGTCGTTTGCTGTTGTAGAATCACTAAAGACAAAATCGTATTCTGCAACAACATTTGTATTAATGAGTGATTCATGATTCTTCCAATCAAATCCTGTATCAAGCAAACCGATTAATATACCTTCTCCCGTAATCCCTTTTGAATGAACAGCCGGAACATCAGAAAGCTGGAGTTGATCAAATGAAGGACCATACTCATTTATTGATGAAATAGAAATGTATTTAAATACATTTTCATTAACTGCCAAGGGTGAACTGAAAATAAGGGTTTTTACTCTTTCAATTTTTTTTATAAAATGAATTTTCTCTACTTTTTGCATTTTTTAAGCAGTAAGTAACGCAGAAACTGCATTGAACCATTTAAGCTTATTCTCAATTTTGATGCTAAGAAGCTCAAGCTCATTTACATATTCATCGTATATTGGCAGATCCTCAAAAGTAATAAAATTCTCTTCCCCCATATTTTTAATTCTTCTTTCAATACTTTTATCAGTTAAGTAACTTAATGCCGTTTTGTATTGAAGACTTGATTTTTCAATCTGTTCAGTTTCGGTAATTCCTTTGTCTTTAAAATATATGAGATATTTGGTCTGCGAATATGAGAGAAAGAGAGGAAGGGTAATAAAAATGAGAATATATTTTTTCATTTTCTTTTGTTCATTGTTGAATTGATAAAGCTATATATGAATCCTTTAAATATTATAAAAGCTAAAAAACCGGTAATGAAAAATTAATCCACACCCATAAAAATTCTTCTGGCTCTTATTTCTGAAAGAAATCCAAGCGGACCCGGCGCAGATTTTTTACTATCCATAGACCAGTAAATAAAAAGGGCTTTCCCGATAATCATTTCTTCAGTTATAAAACCAAGGTAGCGGCTGTCCATGCTAACATCAAGGTTGTCTCCAATAACAAAGTAATTATCGTTTTGAATTACATATTCCTGAATCGGTTTAGCGTTTAGGGTAATAACCGATCCTTCGCCTCTTAATACTCTTTCCCCATAATCCGTAACGATAATTTGTTTTACTTTTTCCAGGTTACGGGAATTAACCGCAATTGTATCGCCCTTTTTTGGTATGATGATGGGTCCATAATTATCGCGGTTCCATTTAGAACCTTTGGGAAAAATATTATCTTCAACAATACCACGCCTTCTTACATTTTCATTTGAAAACTTGAGGGTGGATGGAAGTGTCAGCTCTTCATTATTTACAAATACTTTTTTATTTATAAACTGGAGCGTATCCCCCGGTCCTGCAACAATTCTTTTAATAAAATAGTTAGCTGTTATGGTAGAATCTTGTAGAAAAGTTTCCGGATAATTAAAAACTACCAGCTCATTTATTTCCGGTTCCCAGGTTTCCAGTATAGTAAAGTGTGGAATTTTGATATCTGTAAAAGGAATTTTTTCCGGTGTGGAAAATTTATACGCAATTTTATTAACAATAATAAAATCACCTGCAAGCAGAGTATTTTCCATTGATGAAGTGGGAATTTGGAAAGCTTCTAAGAAAAAAGTTTTTAAAAAGATTGCTATAACAATTAGTATTACAGCAAGCCGCAAAAATTTTACAATTTTTTTGATGTGGCAAATCCAGTTTTATTCAAAAATACGTTAATCCTCAATTTGAAGCACGGCTAAAAACGCTTCTTGTGGAATTTCAACATTTCCAACCTGTTTCATTCTTCTCTTTCCCTCTTTCTGTTTCTCAAGCAGCTTCCGTTTCCTGGTAATATCGCCGCCGTAACATTTAGCAAGCACATTTTTTCTTAAAGCTTTAACAACAGATCTTGAGATTACCTTAGACCCGATTGATGCCTGGATCGCAATTTCGAACATTTGTCTGGGGATTAACTCCTTTAATTTGCTGCATACTTTCCTTCCCCAATCGTAAGATTTATCCCTGTGAACAATAATTGACAGAGCATCAACCGGTTCACCATTAATAAGAATATCAAGCTTAACCAGGTCTGCTTTTTTGTAACCTGCATATTCATAATCGAAAGAAGCATAACCACGGCTGGTTGATTTTAGCTTATCGTAAAAATCAAAAATTATTTCAGATAAAGGAAACTCATATTCTAAATCGGCTCGTGTGGGATCGATGTAAGTTGTGTTTTTATAAGTCCCCCGTTTATCCATCGCCAGCTTCATAATATTGCCGACGTATTCACTTGGCGTAACAATCTGCGCTTTTATATATGGTTCTTCAACATACTCAATTTCACCCAGAGGAGGCATATCAGCAGGATTATCAACAATTATTTTTTTATTTTTTTTATTGTAAACATGATACTCAACGTTTGGTAAAGTGGTAATTATGGATTGATCATATTCTCTCAACAATCTTTCCTGAACAATTTCCATATGAAGCAATCCCAGGAAACCACATCTAAATCCAAAACCGAGAGCCACTGAAGTTTCGGGCTGGTAAATTAAAGCCGAATCATTTAAGCGGAATTTATCAAGTGCATCTCTAAGGTCTTCAAAATCTTCAGAGTTGGTAGGATAAAGACCACTGTACACCATTGGTTTTACTTCTTTGTAACCGGGCAGCGGTTTATCCGCCCCGTCTTTAGAATGGGTAACTGTATCACCAACTTTAGCATTCTTAACTTCCTTAATGCCTGAAATAAGATAACCAACATC
>CAZPSY010000107.1:0-2103 GCA_964589295.1 uncultured Ignavibacteriaceae bacterium | reverse complement strand
CTCTTCAATTCCTATATTAGCTTTTGCGCTGACTTTCAATATATCTTCTTCACTGCATCCAACCAGGTCTATAATTTGATGAGCAACTTTATCAACTTCTGCACTCGGCAGGTCAATTTTATTTATTACAGGAATTATTTCGAGCCCGGCATCTATTGCCAGGTAAAGATTACTGATCGTCTGTGCTTCCACTCCTTGTGCAGCATCTACAACAAGCAGCGCTCCTTCACAAGCCGTTAATGAGCGTGATACTTCGTAGCTAAAATCAACATGACCGGGAGTATCAATCAGGTTAAGAATATAATCGTTACCATCCAGCGCTTTATGAATCATACGGATAGCGTGAGATTTTATTGTTATCCCTCTTTCCCTTTCAAGATCTAAATCATCAAGTACCTGGTCTTTAGCTTCACGCGCGGTAATGGCGCCGGTTTTTTCCAGCATCCTGTCTGCAATAGTAGATTTACCATGATCTATATGCGCAATTATGCAAAAGTTTCTTATTCGTTTCATCATTTTCTTTTAATTGATGTGCAAATATAAGGAGGGAGTCTCTCTTATTAAAGGTTATGCCTTCACGCAGGCAAAGAATGAATCTCTTCCATATTAGAAATGGTATCTACAATTATACCTTCTCTTAAAGCATTTTCCGATACGGTCATCTCCTTTAGATTAAAAGTTTCAAATGCCTCGCAAAGAATTAGCATACCGGCTGGAATAATATCTGCTCTCTTAATTTCCATTCCTTCTATAAACAAACGGTCAACGGGTGATTTGCATTTAAGAACTTCTGCTGTTAAATCGAAGAGTTCCTTTGCAGAAAATGTAAAACCGTTAAGCGATTTATTAAACTTGTTGAACCGTTTAAAATGGATTATTGCGGCTGTGGCTATAATTGTACCCGATGTGCCGACTGCAAAATCAAATTTATGTTCAGTATGCAGGTTTACACAGGCATTCATTTTATCACGGATATATTTCCTGCACATTTCTATAGCAGTCTCTTCAAGAATATAATCAGGAAAAAACATTTTACTTAATCTTACAGCACCAACCTTTATACTTTCAGCAAATTCAGATTCGCCTTTTTCGCCCAGCAGGAATTCCGTGCTGCCGCCTCCAATATCAACACAAAGAATCCGCTTATTCTTAACATCAATAACATTCTGAATACCAAGATATATTAACTCTGCTTCATCCTTTCCTTTAATTGCTTCAACAGAAATACCTGTGCTTTCATGAACCCTTTCAATAAACTCATTTTTATTTTTTGCCTCTCTTACAGCGCTCGTAGCAATAGCTCGCATTTCTGCGTTATAGAAGCGTGCTATCTTTCCAAACTCAAGTAAAATATCAATTGCCTTTTCCATTTCACCTTCTGAAATGATACTAAACCCGTTTTTACTATGAGATCCCAGTCGAATAACTTCTCTCTCCCTGTCAATAATTTTGAAAGTGCCGTTCCGCCTCACTTCAACAATTATCAGGTGAAACGAGTTGGTACCCATATCTATTGCGGCAATACATTTTTTCATTTTTCACTCTCAATTTTATTCAGAATTAAATCGCAAAGATGGTAAACATCATCAACGGCAACATCATCAATTAATTCTGATTTTCTTATAAAATATTTATTTGCTCCTATCGGCGCCCAGTTAAAAGGATTTGTTGGTCCAAATATAGATATTTGCGGAGTTCCAGTTGTACCTGCTACATGCATAATTCCTGTATCGTTTGAAATAAAGAGATTGGATTTTGAAATTAATGCTGCAACTTCCGGAATTGATTGATTGAGAAATAAACCGAATGGGACATCACAGTTTTTCTTTACATAGTTTATTTCTTCTTTATCTGCTCTGCTGCCGGTTAAGTAAACTTCCACCGGGAAATTTTCTTTTAATTTTTTAACAAGGTTTACATACTTAATTAACGACCACCTGTGAGAAGGAATACCCGCGCCAACGTGCAGCCCAACCAAGAATTTTTTACCATTCGCCTTAAGTGAAGAGATAAATTCATCGGCTCTTTTTTCGTCATTACCATTAAAAGTAATTTCCGACCTGTAATTTTTTGTGTTTATTCCAAATGGACGTGCAATGTCTA
>CAZPSY010000106.1:0-6337 GCA_964589295.1 uncultured Ignavibacteriaceae bacterium | reverse complement strand
ATATAACTGTTTTGTCGGTAGGAAATAACTTCACTCCAAAACAAAACGAGGAAACTAAAAATGGTATTTTATTCTCAAGAAAAGCATTGGACTTACGAAAAAGTAGAGAACGACAATCCATCTGCGTATCTAGTTTTAAAAGTTGAAGGTGGATGGATATCTTTTGATTCATCGTCGGAATATGAAATGTTTATGCAGCAAAAATAATAATAACTAAGGAGATATTAAAATGTACAAAATTAAAGAAGTATCAGTGTCAGACTTCAATCACGGAATAGTAGAAGACGTACAGCCAGGAAATGTTTCGGTTTTAGTTGAGCTAGAATTTAATGGAGATGACTATTTTTTGGATTTTCAAACATCAAATACAAGCGATTTAGGAGCAATATCAAGCAATCTTACATCGTATGACGGGAATAGTGATCACGAAAAATTACAAGATATTTTGGGTGACAAATTTGAAGATTTTTTACATGAAGTTAAAAAAGAATCCAATGTTAATAAAGTTTGGTCTGACTATATAAACGAGCATTATGTCAGAGATGATAGTCATTTTGGTGGGATGGATGGTAATAGCGAACGAAACGAGATGAAGAGGAAATAAAATAATGAAAACAATTAAACTACATTTTACAGCAGAAGAAATGGATCTGCTTTGGCATTATGGTTGTCGATCATTTATCGAAGAGCAGACAGATAGATTCGAGTTTATTCATGGCGAAGATAAAGACATAATTTTATCAACAAAAGAAAATTCTTATTTGAGGTTTTGCGACTCTTTTCTTGATGCAAAAGTATTAGCATGTTTGCTTGAGAAGGAATCTATAATAGTCTTTGATTTAAATCAATCCGAATGGTGTGTGTGGAGTTTAAAACCAATTTGAGGTAAATAATGGAATTAGAAAAACCAATCTTTCATTTTATAAAAAACAATGATTTATATGAGCATAATTTATATATGTTTTCGCACCTTTTAGATGTTTGTCTAGATATTAAATGTTTAGACAAGCGATTAGATCTAATATTTACATTTGATCAGATAATCAATATTTATTTAGATCCTGACTTAATGTTAGTGTTAACGCCCTCATATCGAAAACTAATTTTTAAATATATAGAGGATAAAAAAAATGACACGAAAAAAAACAATGACATGTTTTAATGTAGAAACGCCAACGGGCAAAGAGCTTGCTGAAATTTTAGCTATATCTATTGTAAAAGCCATGAGGTTTAAAAGCTTCCCCAGAATGATTGATACTCATAAATATGTCGTTTTGATGACAGATAAAACCCTATCATTTATGAATGATATTTCATTTTACCAAAATGCTTTTTCTGTTATACCTACCTCTGAGCTTAAAGAATCAATAAAATCAGGTACGATAGGTAATTTAATTTTAACAAAGGCAGGCTTAAAAAGTGAATATTGTAAAAAAAACACGAGAAATTGCGGGAATGAATCAAATTGAAATGGCTGATTTGATCGGAGTGACAAGAAGGCAAATAATAAATTTAGAGCATGGAAATAGTCGAACAACAAAACAAACCGCTTTACTCATGATAGCAATACAGACATATGGAAAAGATAAAATATCAAGCTTTGAGAAGGAAATTACTAAATATTATTTGGAGAAATTTTAATCGTTAGGATAAAAAAATGAATTTAGAAATTATATCTCTTGCTGGTATTGGAATGTCTTATATGTCAGAGATGCAAGAAGCGAGAGAGCTTAAATTAGAAGAAATTAAACAGGCATGGGAAGACAGTAAAAACCTTCCTCGCAAAAAGAAGAAGCAGAGAAGAAAAGAATTGAAAATAGATTGGTCAATATTTAGTTGGAATCCATTTGAATATAACATTTATAGGAAATTTTAATCGTGAAATTACAACTTATAAAAAAATTAAACGAGCTTGAGGCTAAATGTCTCTTGCGTGAATCAAGTGAAAGGATGTCTCCAACGAAGGGAGGAGACGGCGGAGATGACTGTTTGTGGCTTGGATTGCTATCGTCTACACGTCACGAAAGCTCTGCAAGAAGCCTATTAGAATGCCAGGGCTCTAATGGAATGTTTTATCGAAATCCAACGAGAAGAGATAATAATAATGTTGGCTTCTCTCACTTTTTTTCAAGAGATATGTCTCTAGGCGTTTTAGCTCATTTTGCTTCTTATCGGTCTTATTATAAGCGTAAAGACATCCCGATATATAATTTTTTACCTGATCTTGATCTATCTACTCGTTATGCAAAAGATGCCTGGTTACATTGGATTGATAACAACCGTGAATGTCTTATCAAAAAACCAAAATGGTTGGGTGGTGGTTGTGCTGTTAGACATCCGATTTACCGTTTTGCTCCCGACGATAGATCTTATATCACTCCTGACATCTGGTCTTTAATGTCTCAAGTTTGGCATTTCAACGGCTGGAAACAGCACAAACAAATGAGAGTACATGAAAGATCTTATGAAGATTTTTCTTTGATACAAGCTGAAAATGTAGATAAAGGATATCAAACCCACTTGAAAGTTGTTGCATGTTATATCCGGTGGAAAATGGGAGTTTCAAAAGAATATCGTCAGAAAATATCTAACGTTTGCTATCTAAAAAATCCAGACAATCTATTTTTCAAGATCGTCTCTCAAGAAAACGTCTACGCCGATGATATAATAGAATATCTTAGCATGTTACCAAGGATTGAGTCGTTTGAACCAAAACCTACTTGGCTTTGGGAACAGGCAAATATTCTAGAAAAATTAGAAGAGAAAAGCTATTGCGGGTGGGATTTAATTTTTCTTGGCAGGATCATTTTAGATTATATATGAGGATAAAAATAAATGAGCAGAAGTGAAATAGACAAAAAAACATATTTAGGCGATGGAGTATATTCAACATATGATGGACATCACACTATTTTGACAACGGAAAATGGGTTCCGTGTTACAAATGAAATACTTCTTGAACCAGAAGTCATTTTAGGGCTAAAAGCTCATATAAAAAGGAGCTCTCTATATCGAAGTCTTAGAAGAAATGATGCAGGTGTAATCCGCCAAGAGGAAGTTGATTACATGAATATGGGGCTTAATGATAATGGGGGGATAAATGATGGTAAATAAACTAAACAAAATTAAATTTTTAAGACTAAGAAAAGGAATAACTCAATTTGAATTGGCTAATGAATTGGGCATAAAAGAATCTTATTTATCTAGAATTGAAACAGGAAAAAATAATCTAAAATTAGTTTACGCTATAATCATTGCTGCCTATTTTAATGTTGACGTTGACTATGTTTTTGAACCCCTAACAGACAATGATATAAAGTCTTTATAACAAAAGCATTGAAATCAAAAACAACATCCTTCCTGTTTAGGTTCACCCACAATATAAAACATCAAAATTTTATCTGGTGAGCTTAATTCTCCATCATAAAGCCTGATTTCTTTTTCAGAAAAAACATGAACCGTTAATTTTCTACCATAATATTTATTTGCGAACTCTATTAGAGCTTCTATCGTAATGTCAGGTTTACAAATAAAGCTCTTGTTATTGCTTAATAGTTCGTAACCCTTTTGTCTTAAAGTCCTCATTTATTATTTTCCTTTCAATGTCCGTAAGCTCTATGTCAAATGTTAAATTTCCCGCTTCTGTCACTAAAACATTACTGCTGGGAGACATCCGTAAAAAAAGAATCTTTTGCCACATTGCCAGATTTTCTTTTGATTTGCACGTTATGCGAATCGCTTCGCCTTTCATTTTTATGTAAAATATTCCATCTCTATCAGCTAGCTCTTTTGATCGAAGGTGGTCTAAAAGATCGCTTATGATATCTTCGTCTTTTTTATTTTCGTACCATCTCACCCACACAAACCCATACGATTCTAAAAAGTCTTTTTTCCAATAATCTGATTTCTCTAATCCAGAGCAATATTTATTTTTAAAATCAACTATAAATTTTTGAAATGGCTCTTTCTTGCTTTTTTTCATAGAATAGATTCTCTCCCGATAAAAATATGAAGATTTGAGGCAGGAAAATTGTTAGTTTTGCTTATTATCGAAAGAGAATGGAAAACGAGTTTACAATCAAATCAATGCCGCTTCAACTTTTAATTTTCTCCCAAAGTATTTTATATTAATAGATATTCTGATAAAAGATATATATTCTTTTGTTAAATCAACTTCAGCAAAACCATCGTCTCCCTTTTCGTTTTTAAAAACAACGATTGCATAAGTGTCTTGGTTGCTCACAACCTCTATATCCATATCGTCAAACTTTTCTTTTCTGCCTTGATAAAACGCCGCTGATTTCATTAGGTCTTTTTCTATCGTTTCTGACTCATCGAATTTGACAGTTTTTACAACAGGGCCACCAATTCCAATTCTCGCTTGTCCCATTACTCTAGCTACCTGAAGGTCAGGAGAATAGATAAAATCGAATTGACCACTTTTTACATACCCGCTTGATTTGATTTTTAGCATTTTTTACCTTTCAATTATTAATAAAAAGTGTATGTTGACGATATCTTGATGTTTTAGCATAGATTTTAGCGGTGTGAAATTAAATAATTTCGCACCCATTTGCCCGAATTTGACAAATCCTTTTCGCTCCAATTCCCATCTTGAGACGCATTAGATTGTAACCCCGCAGAGCTTTCGTTTTTAGGAGCAAGCGACCAATTGCACCAAGAAATTTTCTCTTTCTCAAGATAATCCAGCCAGATTCTTGTTTCATCGGGATATATCCCCCCATTCCCAGATGCTTGACTCATTCCCCATTCGGTAGCAAAAATTGTAAGACCTTTGTTTTTTGCTGATTTAATTCGATCTCTAAGCCATTGTCGATGAGTCCCAGAATAAAAATGTAGTGAATAAGCTACATTTTCAAAAGATAGTGGATCGCTTGCTGGTTCCTGGATATCTTGACTCCAATTTCCGCTTCCTACGATCACAAGAGAATTTGGAGCGTTTTTTCTGATCACGGGAATTATTCTTTCAGCATATGGCTTTATTGAGTTCCACCAGTTTGCGCCTGAATTTGGTTCGTTACAAATTTCATAAATAACATTTGGATATTGCCCAAATCGTTCTGACATTTCTCTAAAAAATATTTCTGATTCATTTGCGTTTTTTAGTGGATTACTATCAGATAAAATGTGCCAATCTATTATTACATACATATCGAGATCAATTGAGGCTTCAACAAGCTCTATTACTTTTGATTTAATCGCTTTGTTTGATATGTACCCTCCCCACTCTTCCGTATACATTGCGACTCTAAAAACATTCGTATTCCAAAATTCTTTTAGATTTTTGATTGAGTTATAATGATAATAATTTGGATACCAAGCGATTCCATGAGTTGACATGCCTTTTAGCTGGATCTTATCGCCTGATTCATTTAATAAGTATCCGTTTTTTGCTTTAATCCAATCGACCGCAAAAATATCTGAGCAAGAAAAAAATAGAGATATACACAAAATTATTAGTTTTAGCATAAACAAGTCCTTCTAAAATAAGATTTCCATTATTTTATCATGTTTGAATGTTTTTTAGATCTATTTTTTTTGTGAGAAGTTACCCGATATTGGACATATCGGGTCATTAATTAAGAAAAGTAAACTACAGAAACGCCCTCTCCACTAACTGCTGAATCGATATAGATTTTTGATAAATCCATTACATCTTCACTCGACCCAATAAGATCTGTTAAACTAAGCTCAACACCCGCCGCTAAAGAAAATCCGGTAGCTGCTGCAACAGTAGAATCACCAACATAAACAAGATCTGTGTTTGTTGATAGTGCCTTTAGTTTAACTTTATAAACCAATTTTGTTGAAGCTTCCAACGCTTCTGCTGTCCCTGCCGCTGTAACTGTTTTTTGATATGCTACTAAAGCTCTTTCGATTCTCATAAAAACCCCTTTAATTTATAATGTAATATCCAATTGCTAAACCAAATAAAAAAAATGGAATAGCAATAAGCAAAAATAGTTTTAAAAAAGTGTATTTCGGAAAGTATGACATTATTTACTCACTGTCTAATTGCGCTTTACTAGCTTCATATTTAGCCCTAATATTATCCGTCCAATATCCGTTACGCATACTTTGTTCACTATATTCTTTCTTAAAGCTTATTAAAACATGGGTGCCAACACCAAGGTTGAGCAGATTTTGTTGTAAAACCTGGGTCATAAACTATTTTAGTTCCAGTGTAGGCAGAGGGTATAGCTAATACTTTTCCATTAGGAAGTAAAACACCAGCTAGAAAGGCATCACTACCGGGTCCGGCTGGCCCATCTTCACATAGGTCAGGAGTTGGATGATATATAATGTTAGTTGCGGT
>CAZPSY010000105.1:0-6357 GCA_964589295.1 uncultured Ignavibacteriaceae bacterium | reverse complement strand
TTTCAAAATAGCAGATCTGGTTACCGTAATAAGTACTGAGTCTAAAATATTCTCCGATGCGATAATGAACAAGCTTAGACAAATTCAACCACCGGGCTCTATTGATAATATTAATACTTATAGTCTACCGGAAGAAAAACAAGATAAGGTACTTTCCACAGACAGTTTAAGCTCTGAAGTTGATTTATATTATGCGCTGGAGTTTAAAGATTTTGAGTTACTCTCTTTAGTACTTGGTGGATTGGAGATAGAAATTGATGGCGAGTTAAGCGGTAAGCTAACCACTTTTACCGATTCAATTGCTGCTAATCTTAACACTAACCTTAACTATTTTAAATTTTGGGATGGAAAAGAACTGGTATATTTTTCTCAGCTTGATCTTGAGTTTTCATTTGGCGATAAATTATCATCCGCAAACCTTATCAACCTTGAAACTGATATAAACTTGAAAGCAAGGAAAGTATTTTTTGGAAGCGAATTTGAAAATCTTTCCCTGGATTTGGATTATAAAAATAACATCGCCGTGATAGACCTTAATGTTGTTATTGAAGATGTTATAAGAACAAAATTCGATGGGATCATTAAATTAAACGGAGATATGGTTTCTGTAGTTCTGGATGACCTGCTCTTTAGCTATAACGATTATAACCTTGTGAACAGAAAGAAAATAGATGTAAGTTATTCTAAAAACCAAATTGATTTTAACCAGTTTACTTTAGCACACAACAGCGGTGAAATAATTCTCTCCGGCACATTTTCAACCGAGGGAAAACAAGACTTAAATCTGAAGGTAAAAAATATTAAAGCAAAGGATTTAAGTACAGATTTTTTTGAACTGCCTCCTGATATAAGTATGCATGGTCTCATAAACCTTTCTGCACAGCTTGGTGGTGTTGCCGATTTTCCTGAACTGACTCTTAATCTGAATGTTGATAGCTTAGCTTATAAAAATCAACCGCTCGGTTCACTGGCAAGCTCGATTGAATTTGCTAATCAACAGCTAATTGCTGAAGTAAAACTGGTGAATGGAAGTTTGCAAAACGACAAACCTAATTTAACTTTTAGTGGAAATATTCCAATAGACCTTGCACTTAATAGGGGTGCAACATTACTAACGGATAAAGATGTTTTTTTAAGCTTAAAAGCAGAAGAATTGGATCTGGCGCCTTTTGGAAGCGCTATTTCCGAAATCCACCAACTGCAGGGTAAATTTAAAGCTGAAGTAAGTGCAACCGGCACATTGGATAATTTAAACACAGTTGGATTTATAAATATTGACGATGCTTCTTTTATACTCCAAGCAAACAGGTTAAAATATTACATGGGGTTGGATTTAAAATTTGATGACGATAGGGTTGAATTATCGAACCTTTTTATAAGAAATAGTGATGAGACAAAAGACGGCGGAACGTTTACAGGAAGTGGTTATCTCACGCATAGGAATTTTTCCCCGTCAGAAATTGATATATCACTTAACGGAAGGCTTAAGCTTTTAAGCAGAAGTTCCAGTTCAGCAAATACTTCTTTCTATGGTGACCTGGTGGTTGAAACGCGAGAAGATCTTGTTTATAAACTTAGTAGAAACCAAAATCATCTTACTGCCGATCTTATACTAAAAAAGGGAGCAAACGTTACCTTCTCTCCAACCAATTCTGCTTTTACCAACAAGACGGATAAATTTATTTATCATTTTAAATCGGAAGTTGATTCACTTGGTGATAAAGAGATTGACAGCTTGATTGTTATTTCTGAATCTGTTAGTAAAGAATTAAAAGCTTCATCTAAAGCTCCTTTTGATATTAATGTAAAGTTGGAAGTTGAAGATGAGGCAAAGATGATTTTCGTTCTATCAAAAGAATTTAATTATGATTTAACAGCTTATCTTGGTGGTAATTTTGAATATGTTGTTGAGAATGAAGTGCCGGTTGCTAAAGGTGAACTAGTTTTGCTGGATGGCTCAAAGCTTAATTTTATTAAAACTTTTCAGGCGGAAGGATCGGTTAAATTTTTTAGTGAATTAGATAATCCTTATTTGGATGTAACAGCAACGTACCAAAATTATTATAACCCGGATACATTGGGTGCAGCAAGTGAGTATGAAGTGCAGGTAAGAATTCAACTTGAAGGTCCGGTTCAAAATCTTTCAACAAGTTTTATCCAGAATGAAAACAATATTAGTATTTATAAAAGAGCAACCGGTGGAGGGCAATTTGAGCTTGATGCAACAAAAACAACTTCGGATGCAATGTTCTTTATTATATTAGGAAAATTTCCCGAAGATGCTAATACGCAGGAAACAAACCTTGTTGCGTCAACAGCCGCTTCATTAGCCGGTTCACTTATAGGCGGTTTCTTAAATGAAAAGCTTGGCGATATTGTGCGTAGTGTGCAGGTAAGACAGGTAGGCACAGAAACAAAATTTAGCTTAATTGGCAAAGTTGAAAATGTTAGATATGAAATTGGGGGCACATCACAAATTTTCCAGGATTTTAGCCGCGCAAATGTTAAAATTGAATGGCCTGTTGTTCCTATAACGCCGCGCTTAATTTTACGACTGGAAAGAAGAGAGCCGGTGTTTGAATCGAGCACTTACAGTGAAATGATAAATGAATTTGGTGTTAAATACAGCTTCGAGTTTTAATAAAAACTAGTCCCGATTCATTGGAACGAGTTCTATCTGGTAATAATTTAAAATTCCGCATTGGCGGACAGGTATAAAAATATGAAAAGAAAAATAAAAATATTGTTCAGTAAAAATCCGGCTAGAAGTTTTAAGAATAAAGAGCTGGCTAGTCGTTTAAATTTAAGCAGCGATAAAGAGTACCGCGAGCTTAAAACAACTGTGCATCAACTCTACCTAGAACAATTTTTAGCAAAAACCGGGAAAAGGTATAAACTTAATTCCTTACCGGATTCCAACAAGATTGTTGGTCATCTTCAAATAAATGAAAATGGCTTTGGTTTTGTAATTTCTAAAAATTCTAATATCGGCGATATATTTATTGCTGCAAGAAACTTAGGCACCGCATTTAACGGCGATCTTGTAGAGGTTGTTCTTTTTGCAAAACAAAAAGGAAAAAATCTTGAAGGACAGGTTGATAAAGTGGTTAAAAGAAACAGGAAAGAGATTGTGGGGGTTTTAAAGAAATCAAAATCGTTTTACTTTGTTATTCCAGATGATAATAAAATTCACCGCGATATTTATATTGATAAATCCCGCTTAAAGAATGCAGTAAAAGGTGATAAGGTTTTAGTTGGAAATTTTTCGTGGGATGATAAAATGCTGAATCCCGAAGGAGATGTGCTGGAAGTTTTAGGTAAAGAGGACTCTCCATTTATTGATGTAAAATCTATTGCAAGAGAGTTTGGTATTCCTTCTGCATTTCCAGCTGCAGTAGAAGCGGAAGCAGAAAAAATTCAAACAATAATTTCCGAAAAAGAAATAAAAGCAAGAAAAGATTATCGCGATAGCATCACTTTTACAATAGATCCTGATGATGCAAAAGATTTTGATGATGCATTATCTGTTGAAGTGCTTGATAACGATAATTACTCTGTGGGTGTGCACATAGCCGATGTAAGCCACTACGTAAAACCCGGTACAAAATTAGATGAGGAAGCTCTCGAAAGAGGAAACAGTGTTTACTTTGTTGGCAAAGCAACTCCTATGTTACCTGAACAGTTATCTTCAAACATCTGCTCTCTTGTTCCGGGTGAAGAGCGGCTCACTTTTTCAGTCATCTTCGAAATTACAAAAAGGGGAAGTGTAGTTGGTTCGGAAATTTGCAGGTCGATCATCAAAAGTAACCGCAGATTTACTTACCAGGAAGCACAGGAAATTCTTGAAACAGGAAAGGGTGAGTATTGCAGCGAAATTTCTATACTGAATAAACTGGCAGAAGTGTTAAGAAAGAAAAGAGTAAAAGAAGGTAGTTTTGAATTTTCTACACCCGAAGTTGAAATTAAACTGGATGAAAGCGGAAAACCTGTTAGCATAATTAAAAAATATTTAAAAGAAAGTAATATGCTTGTTGAGGAGTTTATGCTCCTTGCTAACAGAACCATTGCCAAACAGCTAACAGCCAAAAATTCAATTCCGTTTTTATTTCGCATACATGATTTTCCGGATGGAGAAAAGATTGGTGAGTTTGCACGGTTTGTAAGATCGTTGGGTTATTCCTATAATCCACATGCAGGAAATCCTTCAAGTCAATTCCATCACCTTGTTTCCCAAATAAAGGGAACCGAAGAGGAAGCAGTTATAAACGAACTCGCTATCAGGTCGATGGCTAAGGCAGTCTATTCCCCTGAAAATATTGGGCATTACGGACTTGGCTTTAAATATTATACGCACTTTACTTCGCCGATAAGGCGTTATTCCGATTTGATTGTTCATAGAATAGTTGCTGAAAACACGATTAAAAATACCGGAAAATATTATTCCCTTGCACAATTGGATAAAATTTGTAATCATTTGTCTGCAAGCGAAAGAAATGCTGTTGATGCTGAAAGAGCTTCAGTTAAATTAAAACAGGTGGAATTTCTTAAAAATAAAGTTGGTGAAGAGTTTCATGCAGTTATTTCCGGCGTAACTAACTTTGGTCTATTTGTTCAATTAACTGATATTCTGGCAGAAGGATTAATAAAAGTAAGAGATTTAGAGGGAGATTTTTACGTTTTTGATGAGAAAAAATATTCATTAATTGGGAGAAGAACTAAAATACGGTATAGATTAGGGGATAGAATTAATGTAAAATTGATACGGGCAGATATAGAAAAATTAGAACTTGACTTTTTAATAATTGAAGATAAAAAAAATGAAGTCACATAAAATCATTTTAAAAACAATCCTTCTTGTTGTTTTTGTTCAGTTGCTGGTTTTAGCGCAGTTTGGTCAGAATAAAGTACAGTATAAATATTTTGAATGGTATTACATTCAAACAAACCACTTTGATATTTACTTTACTGATAATGGTGAAACACTTGCAGAGTTTACTGCTTATGCTGCAGAAGATGCATTAAACAAAATTCAGGACAGCTTCGATTACTCTATTAACAATCGTATTACCCTTATTATTTACAATTCACAAAATGATTTCCAGGAAACTAATGTAACCGATTATTACTTAAGCGAGGGCATTCAAGGTTTTACCGAACTTTTTAAGAATAGGGTGGTTATACAATTTGCCGGTTCCTACAAACAATTCCGTCATCTTGTTCATCACGAACTTGTGCATGCGGTTTTAAATGATATGTTCTACGGTGGATCGATACAAAATATTATTTCCAATAACATATCGCTGCAAGTACCTCTTTGGTTTAACGAGGGATTGGCAGAATACCAGGCACTGGGCTGGGATGAAAATACCGATATGTTTATCAGGGATGCTGCTATTGGCGAGTACTTACCTGATATTCAAAGATTAAGCGGGTATTTTGCTTACCGCGGCGGACAAGCAGTTTTCTACTATATTGCAAAAAAATATGGAAGAAAAAAAATAGGAGAACTTGTTAATGCAATTAGAGGTGTTGGTAACGTTGATGGGGCTTTAAAGCAGACAATAGGGCTTTCACTTAAAGAATTAAATGAAAGATGGAAAAAAGATATTAAAAGAGTTTACTGGCCAGATATAGAAGTTACAGAAGACCCGGATGAATTTGCTAAACGACTTACAGATCCGGAAGAAGATGGTGGATTTTATAATACCAGTCCTGCTATTTCACCACAGGGAGATAAAATTGCATTTATTACAAACAGGGATTTCTTTTTCAGTCTTTATATTATGGATGCAAACGACGGCACCATAATTAAAGAACTTGCAGAAGGAAACAACTCACCAAATTTTGAAGAACTGAATATTCTAACACCCGGATTATCATGGTCGCCTGATGGAACAAAAATTGCCTTTGCTGCGCTTAGCCATGGTTATGATTTAGTATATATTATTGATGTTGAGGAAGAAGATTATAATGCGCTGCCTATAAAATTGGATGCCGTTCACAGCGTTGCATGGTCGTGGGATAGTAAATATCTCTCATTTATTGGACAAACAGCCAAACAAACTGATGTTTACTTATATGAATTTGAAACCAAAGAGATAACCAACCTGACTGATGATATTTTTACTGATTCTGATCCCTGCTGGTCTCACGATGGTAAAAAAATCTACTTTGCTTCAGACAGGAACAGCTACCTTACTATAGATGATGTGTATGAAGGTTTTAGGATTTACAAACACGATTATACCCAGAAGGAGATATATTCCCTTAATGTTGAAACCAGGAATGTTCAAAGAATTACGGATATGCCCGGAAGTAATGAAAGTTCTCCGGTAATTAGCGAAGATGATACTCAAA
>CAZPSY010000104.1:2933-6396 GCA_964589295.1 uncultured Ignavibacteriaceae bacterium | reverse complement strand
GGATGTAATGCGGATTCAGTTGCTGAGTATGTTTTTACTGCGCTGTTTAAAATAGCAGCAGATGAAAATATTAGGTTTAATAAAAAATCAATTGGAGTTGTAGGAATTGGAAATATCGGCAGCAGGGTTGTTAGAATTGCTGAAGAGCTGGGAATGTTGGTCTTAAAAAATGATCCTCCTTTAGAAAGAAAAGGGATTGGGGAAAAATATGTTTCACTGGATGAAATATTGCAGGCAGATATAATAACCATGCATGTTCCCTTAAACAAAGGAGGACGGGATAACACGGTTCATCTTCTTAATAAAGATAAATTGAATCAAATCCGGAATGGAGCAATAATAATAAACACTTCGCGCGGTGTTGTAATTGATAACGATGCACTCTTTAACATAACCCAAAGCAAAAAGTTATATAATATTTTGGATGTCTGGGAGAATGAACCAGGAGTAAATATTGATCTTCTAAACATTACCAAAATTGGAACCGCACACATTGCCGGATATTCCCTGGAAGGGAAGGTGAACGGGACAGTGATGATATATAATGCTCTCTGTAATTTTGCGGGGATACCACCAAGCTGGAAACCTGAATTACCAGAAGTTGAGAATAAAGAATTTGTTTTAGATGATAGCAAAAACGATGAGTTAAAACTTTATAATTTGCTAAGAGCTGTTTATAAAGTTGAAGGAGATGACAGGCGAATGACAAAAATGATAAAAGTGAAACGGGGAGAAAGAGGAAATTACTTTGACCTGCTGAGAAAAGAATACCCGATAAGAAGAGAGTTTAGTAACTATACGGTAAAACTGAGAGAAGAGGAACTTTATTTAAAAAAAATTCTAGAAACTTTAAGATTTAAGACGAAGGGATATTAAAACTAATTTTCATCTTTTTCTAATTTAAACTCAATTGGTATATCCATTTGCACTTTTATTCTTTGCCCTTTTTGTAAACCAGGTTTAAACCGGTGATAATAAACTGCTAAACGAGCCGATTCATCGCAGCCATAGCCAATTCCTTCAACCACTTCAGCATTTAGAACCTCACCGTCTCTGTCAATAAAAGCACGAATTACCACAGTCCCTTCAATCTCATTTTCTTTTGCTTCTTTTGGATAAGAAAGCTTGTTATAAATTGCCTTCATCCCACCGATTGGCTGGGGTAAAATTTCTACGGAGATATAAAACGCCGGGTCATCCTCGTAATTATGTTCTTCTTCAATTGTCGGGGGGAGCGGGTTGTTTGGATCAACTTTTGTTTTATTCCTTTGCTGCTCTCTTTTTAGTTTATTTCTTTCATACTCGGCAAGAAGTTTTTCGTAAGCACCGTCATCAAGTATTATTTTGTCAACAGCAAGAACTCCCTCTTCATAATAAACATCTTCAATATAGTTTCCTGTACTGTCGAAAAAAGTTGTGGGTCCTTCACGCTTTCCGTTTTCAATGGTAAACATTTCGCGAAGAGTGCTGCTATCATCATAAATTCTTACCAGTCCATCAACTCTTCCGTTAACGTAAGTCAACTCTTCTTTCTTGTTTCCATCCTCCGTGTAAAATATTGCATCGCCGTCTCTTACTCCGTGTTTATAATTTATATCTGATTTTATATTTCCATTATCGTAGTACAAAACGGTTGAATCAACCTGCGGGAAAGCGCAAATAGTTAAGAGAAATAATTTTAATATTACAAGTTTTGTCTTCATAAAAATGTTTTTAGTGCGGTTGAAAAGATACTTTTTAATTATGAGTAATAAGAGGCATTAAAACAGCTGCAAGAAAAATTAGAATTGCAAATCCGAAAATGATGTAACCAATCTCAATATCATAGTTGAGTAATCCTGTTTCATTCAAAAGATAGTGCCAGTCATGATAAACCTTATTTCCGCCAAGCAGTGGAAGTTTTTGTGCACGTGCATCGGCGGCATAAACACTTATGTTAATAATATTCTGCCCCAGCCATAGCATTGCAACTTGTACGCCTGTACGGTAATCATTCCTGAAAAAGAATCCTGCAATAATGGAAGGAATGATGATCTGCATAAGGGTTCCGCCCAAAGTATAAATAAACTTGCCGAAAAATCTGAAAAAGAGATGCCCGGCTTCGTGAATTACGAGATCAATATTATCCAGCAGCCCATATTCACCACGGCTCAAGATCCAGTAAATTGCTATTGGCAGAATGATGATAGAAGGAATCCACCGTTTGAATTCATCCCATTTGGTATACTCTTTAGCACGTTTTAAATCAACCTGGTTATTGTTTCCTAAATCAGGTTCCATTAACTACAATCAATTTTTTTAAATCCATACTTTAAATTTCTGTAATTAATTTGGAGATATAAAATAATTGGTAATAAAATTAAAGATATTTATGATGTGAAATTACCAGGTGTTAACAAAAGGTTGGAAATTAAATCCAACCTTTAGCCTTTCTAAAGAAACTGTATTAAACTAATTATTCTTTCCTATTAACCGGTTCGGAAATTCTTGGATTTTCGTTAAGAAGGTCTTCTCTACGGTGCTTCTGAAAAGTAACAGAAAATACTGAGCCCTTATTTTTTTTGCTTTGAACCTCAATAGATGCTTTATTAAGGTCAACATATTTTTTCACCAAAGCCAATCCTAATCCGTTCCCTTCGTAGTTTCTCTTTTGTCCAGCGTCTTCCTGTGAGAATGGAGAGAACACATCATTTATATAATCAGCGCTCATGCCAATACCGGTATCTTCAATCTTTACAGTAATTTTATTTTCATCAACATCAGTTATCAAAACTTTAACATAACCCTGATGTGTATACTTCAGAGCATTTCCAATAAGGTTCTGGAATATATGGTTTACCGAATACCTGTCTGCATTAACAAGCGAATTAGAACAGGTGGTTTCAAAAATCAGGTTTAATCCTTTTTCATTAGCAAGGGTTTTAAATTCACCGGAAAGTTCTCTCAGCTCATTTACCGGATCGAACGTTTCAAAGTCTGGATTATAATTTCCACTTTGTATTGCAGAAAGAGACAGTATCATATCAATAGTTCTATGTAACCGCCTTCCTGCACTATCAACTGATTGAATTATTGTCTGTATATCTTCATCATTGCTTCCTATTTCATCGGAAAGTATAGGAATAGATGCTAAAATAACATTTAACGGTGTTCTTATTTCGTGAGACATTTGTGCAAGAAAAGCGCTCTTTAATCTGTCCGATTCTTTTGCTTTGTCCAAAGCAATAATTAATTCATTTTCTGTTTTTCTAATCTCGGTAATATCCAAAATCTGAACCAATGTTTTTACAGGACGACCAACTTCATCCGTAATTGTAAATGATTTTACAATAGCGAAAATATGGTTACCATCTTTTTTAATAAGAGGAGATTCCATATCTACATTTACAGCTTCCTTTAGTAATTTATAGATTGGTTTAACTTTCAGACTTTCATTATCCGAAAAGATTTTTTTTATTGGATA
>CAZPSY010000104.1:0-2833 GCA_964589295.1 uncultured Ignavibacteriaceae bacterium | reverse complement strand
GAAAGATGATTTATCCAATTGATTCATGATTATATTAACTTTTTCAGCCAGTATACCGAATTCATTATGTTTAAATTCATTTGCAGATGGTACGTCTTCCCTCTTATTGTTTGTATCTAAAGAAGAGATAATTTTTCTTAATGGTCTGAATGAAATTGAACTTAGGAAATAAGTGAATATTATTCCGATTGAAAGGATGGTTAAACAAAATAATGCTAATAAAAGTGTTCTTTCATTAAGCTCTCTGGTAATTACTATTGAATTAAATCCAAGATATAACTTGCCCACAACCATCCGGTTTGCAGTAATCGGCAGTACAACTTTGTATAACGATTTATCTGATGTTATGCTCTCAGAGTTTTCAGTTCTAATATATAGATGTTCTTCCGCAGAGTTTATATTAATTGCGTCAATCAAATTCCCCCTATTATCAAGTATTACACAATAGTCTGCTTCATTTATGCGTAACAGCTCTGGTAATTTATCTCTTCCCTCTATGTTTTGCTGCCAAAAAGATTCAGGATTTTGTTCTAGATAGTTTAATATAACTTTGGCTTTTGCAATAAACGGTTTGCATGATTCTTTTTCAAATTCCTGAACGAAAAAGAAATAGATAAATCCACTGAGTAATATAAAGAAGAGAGAAAACTGTAGCGTTAACTGGAGTTGTAATTTCTGCGGTTTATGATTAAGTATCATCTTTCCACTCATCCTAATTTATTTAGAAATTACCCTCCAAAGATAACTCGCTATCTAAAAACAACAATGATGCCTGCTTATCAACCAAAAACGAGCAAAATTATTAACTTTTAATGTTATGAATTGAGATTATCGGAAATTATGTTTACTAACGAGACATTATTGCAGTCAGCTGGTTTTAGTGCATTTATAACTCAGTTTCTATTTTAATTTATAAAATCTCTAATTCTGGAAGAAACGGGAGTGCAAATATTGCAAAGGTACGGCGTCTAATTTTTAATTATTATTTGTGTAACTGTTTTTTAATGGTTTTTTATTAATACCAGTTGTTAATACTTTCGTTATAAAATCTTTGATTATGAGGATATTTTACTTGCATTATTACTAATTTTTATTTGTTGTGCTACTGAAATGCGAGGAAGTTAGGTTTATATTTCTTTTTGTATAGAAGATTTAAATTAATTTCTTAACTAACTAACTAACACAATTCACTAAAAAAAACGGAGGTCGTTTTATGAAGAGAGTATTCACAGTCTCTTTATGTTTATTTGCTGTAATTGCATTTTCACTTACTAGTTTTGCTCAGGAAATTCAAGTGAGCATACAATCTGAGAACACACCGAATCAGATTGAGGGTCTTGCAGATGTTCTTTATGATCAGACTGTTGGAACAAACATCAATGCTTATTCTTCTCAGGAATTCGGAGCAGCAAATGCAACATTTACTAATCAAGCTGGGGATGATTTTACTGCTACTGACACCTGGACGGTCGAGCAGGTTGTGGTAAATGGTTCATATAGTTTAACTGGTCCTGCAGATGGTTTTAATGTCTTCTTCTATTCAGACGCTGCCGGAATACCAGGAACAGAGGTTTATTCTGAATTGTCTGCTCCATATGTGTATGACGGTTTGACCACTTGGACAATAACCATGGTAACTCCAGCAGTATTACCTGCCGGTGACTATTGGGTTTCTGTTCAGTGTCGTATGGATTTCTCTCCTGGTGGACAGTGGTTTTTTGCTCAGGTAGATGGTGCATTTGGTAATGTAGCTCAATGGCAAAACCCACTTGATGGTTTTGCTACAGGCTGCACAACCTGGGCTCCTATTCAAGGTTGTATTGCCGCAATTGGCACCGATATGAGTTTTGCTCTCCTTGGTACAGCCGGCGGCGGCGGCGGACCAGAGCCGGAAGTATTGTATTATACATTTGATGAAGCAGGAACTGATTCCACTCAAAACTTAGCTATTCCTGGTAGAGGTGATGCATGGGCAAACCTTGTTGGTTCAATGACAATGGGTTCAGCCGGACAATTTGGCAGTGCTCTTATAGGAACAGGTGCTTCTTCCGGAACAGATTATGTAGATACTGGATGGGACATGGATATTGGAGCTAGTGACTGGACAATAAGTGCCTGGTTAGATATCTTTGACGAATCCACCCTTCATTACATTTTCGGGGAATCCACTAATGCTTTCCGTTGCTTTTATGGCGGAGTAGCACCACCAAGTGGCGTTGTTCTTAGAGGAACTGGAATGACTGATGTGCCAGTTTCTGGTTTAATTCCTGGCCCTGGTGTTGTTCATTTTGTTTATGATTCATCAGTTCCTGAAATACGCGGTTATTTAAATGGAGTTTTTCAAATTGCTGTAGGGCAAACCGCATTGAATTTAGTTTCAGCAGCAGGAGATGTATTCAAAGTTGGGTCTAGAGCTACTTCAACAGGTTTGGCACTCGGCGAACTATTTGATGAGTTCCGTTTTTACAGTAGGGCACTAGATAGTGCAGAAGTTGCTAACACTTGGGATATTCAGGTACCTGTTGAGCTAACTTCATTTACTGCTTCGGTAGATGATAATGATGTTACCTTAAACTGGGAAACTGCAACCGAGATAAACAACAGCGGATTCCAGGTAGAGAAAAAATCAATCGGAGAATACAAGTCAATAGGATTTGTTCCAGGTTTTGGATCAACAACTGAGCCCAGGGCTTATTCATTCTCCGATGTTAACCTGACTCCAGGAACTTATTCCTACAGGTTAAAACAAATTGATTATGATGGAACATTTGAATATTTTGATGCTATCAATGTTGATATTACAATTCCTGATGTATTTGCTTTGGAGCAGAAC
>CAZPSY010000103.1:0-6402 GCA_964589295.1 uncultured Ignavibacteriaceae bacterium | reverse complement strand
TTCCTTAGTTCATCTTTTTTAGACTCAAGTTCCTTGTAATCTAATTCCTTTTCTTCAGCAGTAATTTTAATTGAGCTTATTTCATCACCTGCAGACTGAATGTCAATTTCTCTTTTGGAAATTGTATTATTTATAGTTTCAATATTATCCCCTGCCTGCTTGATGAAATTCTCTAAGCTTTTTATCTCGCCTAAATATCTTTCAAGTTCAAGGTTTAAAAGATTGCTTTTTGAAATTATGGAGTTATGATCTTCTTCATATTTATTAAATTCCTCCTCCAGCCGCATTTTAAGCAGGTCTCCCTCGTTCTTTTCCTCATATAACTCTTCAAGCTCACCAGAAAGTTCTACTCTATTATTATCAATTTTATTAGCTGATGCAGCCAGTTCCTTTATAAGGGTGTGTGTGTTCTCTATTTCGTCATCAGCTCTGCTCTTTTCAAACTCAAATTGTGCAACCTGCTTTTCGATGTTAGCAAGATCGTTAACCAGCATTTTTCCTTCTTCAGAAAGTAAGCGAAAATCAATTTGGCTAATCTTTTCTTCCTGCATTTTTATTTTTAATGAAAGCTCCTCAAGTTCTTTCTTTTTTTCCGGAAGTTTATCTTTTAATTCACCTATCAATTGTTTTTTACCGAAGAGTGAGTCATCAACTTTAGGGGGAGCGCCGCTTTCAATTATTCCTGAACTGTCTGCGTAATCGCCGGAGAGAGTGGTAAAACTAAAGCCGGTGTGTTTTAATGAAAGCTGAACAGCCGTTTCCAGGTTATTAACTACAGCAGATTGTTTTAAAATTTTATCAAAGAACCGGTTCCATCTTTCATCTGTTTTTATAAGCGGCGAAGTCCAGCTAACAAAGCCATCAGAATTTTCAATTTTCTTTTTTCTGCCATTGCTAAAGAATTCAATTATCTTTTCACTAAATTTTTTCTTATCAGCATTATCATTATTCAGCAGATAAAACGAAGCCCGACCGAGATCATTTTCTTTTAGCGATTTAATTCCTTCCTTCAGATCGGTTAAGGAGAAGACAAGGATATTGTTAAGATTATTTCTTAGAGCCGCTTCTACTGCAAGCCGGTAATCTTCATCGGTATTACCAACATTTGCGAGCAATGCTATTTCGTTTTTAGCCCAATCATTATTTTCGAAAAGAAATTTTGTGCCTTTAGAAACACCTTCAAGATTTTCAACCAGATTTTGAACAAATATTATTTTATCTTCCAAACCGTTAATAAGAGCTTTAAGTTCCAGTTCGGATTCTCTAAGCTTATTAAGTCCGCTTTCCAGTTCCTCTTTTTCAATAAGCTTCTTAGTATAGTTTGATTCTGCCTCTTCCAATTTTTTTGCAGCCGAATCTCTCTCCCCAGTCAGGTTTTCTACAAAGCCAACTGTTTTTGCAACATCGTTTGTAAGCTGCAAGATTTTATTATTTAACCTGGTTATCTCTTCATTTTTATGGTTTAGCGCTTGCTGAGTGTTGGATAGCAGATTTTCCTGGTTGCTTAATTCCTTTAACTTAGTTACAGCAATATCCGAATGAGCTTTTAATTTTTCTCTTTTTTCTTCTAAGTGTTCTTTATACTCTTTTTCTTTTCCCACAATTAGTTGTTGTTCCACTTGTTTCAAGCGGCTATTCTCTCTTGTTTCTTCTATCTCAAGGTTTTTACTTTCAATACTCTTAGCTGTTTCTTCAAGTTGAGTTTTTAGTTCTTCAAGTTCTTTGGTGTACCTATCACTATTAGCCAGCAGTGAGTTTATTCTTTCATTAGAAATTGAAATGATATTTTTTACATTGTAAGCTTTTTCAGTGTAGTCAGCTACTTCATCTCGTTTTTGTTTCAGTTTGCTTTCGGCACCGCCCAAATCATTTTTAAAGGATTCAAGCTCATCGGTACTTTTAGCAATGTTTGATTCAAGCTGATTTTTACTCTGCTGATTTTCTTCTCTGAGTTTATTTGCCTCTGCTGTTTGAATTGAAAACAGGTACATCTCTCTTTCAGCTAAATCGAGTTCATTCTCACGCAATGTAGTTGAAAGGTTGTTATACCTATCGGCTTTTTTTGCTTGTCTCTCCAGCGAGCTTACCTTTTTGCTAACCTCCGAAACAATATCATTTACTCTGGTTAAATCGCTTTTAACCTCATCAAGTTTTCTAAGTGCAAGTCTTCTTCTTAATTTATATTTATTAACCCCGGCAGCTTCCTCGAACATAGTTCTTCGTTCTTCAGCTTTATTGCTAAGAATTGTTTCAACCATTTTAAGTTCGATAACAGAATAGGCATTTGCGCCAATACCTGTATCCATAAAAAGGTTTACTATATCTTTAAGCCGGCAAAGGTTTTTATTAAGAAGGTATTCGCTTTCGCCGGAACGGAAAATTCTGCGTGTAATTGTTATATCGGTATATTCAGTTGGTAAGATTCCTTTAGTATTTTCTATTGTAAGCGATACTTCTGACATTCCCATTGGCTTACGGTTTGTTGTACCGTTAAAGATAACGTTCTCCATCTTATCACTGCGTAAGGCACTGCTTTTCTGTTCACCAAGACACCAGCGAATAGCATCTACAATATTTGTTTTACCACAGCCGTTGGGTCCAACTATGGAAGTTACTCCTTCGCTAAAATCAATAGTAGTTTTTTGTGCGAAAGATTTAAAACCAAATATTTCTAATTTTGACAGATACAAATTCTAACCTAAAATATTAAACTGCTTAAGAGTAAATAATAAATACTGTACGGCTGAGTTTTCAACTTCGAAGTAAAATAAAATTCCACCGAATAACACTATCAGGGTGATCGTGCAGTAAAAATAGACGCTTCCCGGGCTTGCATCGAATATAACATAGATTCCCTTCATAAGGCGGTATAAAATCCAGAAGGAAACAACTATCAATCCTATATAGATATAAAGATTAATAATATCGGCTGCTAAAACCCTGTAAAGTATTATTCCTATAGGTATTAAAAGTACAATTGGAAGAAATGACCAGATAAGAGTAAAGTATATGCTGGAAATGTAAACCCGGGTTCTTACAAATAAGGAAGCAGCTTTGACTATTAATGATGAAATAATGATAAGAATTATACCAATCAGCGACAGCCATATTAATGATATAAACGGATGCCATGCAAGATAGTTTACTACCTTTATAATTACGGGGCTACCAAATGACAACAACAATCGCTCGAGTAACAAATTTTCTTTAAAATAAAAAAGCATATTGCAGATTATGAGCGCCATAATGGTGGCTATTATAATTCCCAAAAAAGTTGAGTGGAATGCAGAAATAATTCTCTGGTCTCTCACATCGGCAAAAAAGTTGTACGGTCTTAATAAAGCTCTTGATGCATCTTCGCGGAATTTTTTTCCCGAGTTAACTAAGATTCCCATAAAGAGAGCAAGTATTAATCCGAAAACTATAAACGCCATCGGGGCATCATCTTTCTTACTTCCAATTGGTATAGTAACTTTTTCAAGATTATGCAGCTTGGAATGAATAACTTTATACGTAAGCCGGTTTGTACTTCTGTCTTCTCCAACTATTCCTATGTTATATAAATTTTCTTCATTATAACCGGATAAGAGTGAAGAGTAATCACCCCTGAAATCGATCATAGTGTTTAGAAAGAAACCTGCAAGTTCATTTCCGGCTGAATACTCTATCAAATCTTCAAAATATTTTGCTTGCGCTTCGTAAGAATGCTCGTTAACGTAACCGTCTGTGTTGCCTATGTTAACAGGATACGTTGCTTCGGTAATAAGAATTCTTCCTTTACCAATATCATTTTGCAGCTGCTCAATTTCTGCTGAAAGATCAGAAGGTGAAGTGCTTACAAGTTCTAAACCATAAAGATCTAAATTTTCAATTAATGAAAGATTCTCCTTACCAAAAGAAGCATAAGTAACTAAATCAGATTTTTCCTTTACAAGAGTTGCAAGATTATTAAGCATAGATAAATGCGATTCTAATTCAGCCAGGTAAGTGCCTCCGAATCCAAAAGCAACAACAGCAGGATATTTTTCGTACGCAGCAATATAATGCGTAACAAAACCTCTGGACCTCGTAAGAAAATTTTGATCCTGTGCAACACCGGAAGGTATAATGCTGCCGGGCAATTCAACAAATGCCAGCAATCCATACTGTACACAAAGTTTTAGATAATAAGGATGCGGAACAAATTTGGAAAACCTAACGCTGTTAAAACCAGCTTCTTTAATAAGTATTATATCCGTTTCCATCATATCGTAGGGTGTCAATTTACCATAATGAGTGTTAGACGGAATATAAGTTACACCGTTAAGTCGAAACCTTTTATTATTTAGAACAATAGAATCTTGTAAAACTTGAAAAGAATAAACAGCAAAAGAATTGTGTGTTACATCAATTAACTTCTCATCCTGCCAGACTTCACATCTGCTGAGATATGTCTTCGGGTTTTCCGGAGACCAGATTTCAGGCCAGTTAAGTTCTGCTGTTTGTTCTAAATAAACTTCCTTATTTCTTTCTACAGAAAAATCATAGTCTGGCAGCTCTTCAATTGTAGTTCCATTTTGATCGAGGAGAGAACTTTTTAATGTAAAATTCGCTGAGAGGTTGCTTGTATCTCGTTCCCCCCTGAACCGACTGTTTTTAACACTTACTTTAATATTAATCTTTGCCTTTGTAAGTTTTTCATTTAACTCACTTTTTATCCCGGAGTTAACAATTGAAGCCGACGGTTTAAGGTGAATAAACACATCGTTTGTAATGCCGCCATAATTCTTTGGAAATAAAAATCTTTGCTTCAGCGGTATCGTGTTTTCAGAATCAAGTTTATAAAGCAGCTTTACAGTAAGAATGTTTTTATCATCAGCATTAACTATGTCCCGCGGAAGATCAATTGTAAACGGATATTCTCCTCCGCCATGCCTGTAAATGATAATATCATTAACTGAAATATCAGCTGCATAGTTCAGTCCGAAGAAAACAATTTCCAAAACATTGTTGAGTATCTCTTCATTCGTTAGCTTAAAATTCTTTTCAAAGATAAACTCCCCGGTTCCTTCAAAAATAGACGGAACACCAACCGAAACTTTATTTTCTTCTTCATCAATTGAAGCAACACTCCATTTTCCGTTAAGCGGAATGATTGATCTGGTGGCTGTAATATCAAAAAAAAGATTGTCAGTGGATCTGATTTTGTAGTCTGGTAATTCCCTAAAAACCACCTGTCCAAAAGCTGTACTTTTAAGAAAAATGAATAAACATAATATGAAAAGTAACTTGTATTTAAGAATTGTCATTCAGTATTGGAAATAGTTGATTTTGCTTATAAAACTTACAAATATACTAACGAAACGATGCGAAATCAATGCGAAAACCCATTATTACGCAGTTAATTGTAAAGGAATGATTTTTTGTAACTCTTTGTTTTTTTAAAAAGTTACGCAGCCACAATTATACCAAGGAATGAATCGGCTTTGAGGCATGCCCCGCCCACCAAAGCCCCGTCAATATCTTTTTTAGATAATAACTCACCGGCATTATCCGGTTTTACACTTCCGCCATATTGAATTACTAAATTATCAGCTACATCTTCAGAAAAATTTTCTACAATAAGTTCTCTTATAGCTGCGTGAACTTCCTGTGCCTGTTCTGGTGTTGCTGTTTTTCCAGTCCCAATTGCCCATACAGGTTCATAAGCAATTATTATTTCGGAAAGCTGTACCGGGGTAATATCTTTCAGCCCATTTAATATCTGATTTTTTACAACCTCCATAGTTGTACCATTTTCTCTTTGTTCAAGCAATTCACCTACACAAAAGATCGGTTTTAAATTATGCTCCAGTGCCTTCTTTATCTTTTTATTAATTACATCATCCGGTTCACCAAAAACGGTTCGCCTTTCAGAGTGCCCAATAATAACGTATTCGCAGCCAACCGATTTTAACATTGATGCAGAAATTTCTCCAGTGAACGCACCACTATCTTCAAAATATAGATTTTGTGCACCTAGCTTAACAGGTGTATTTTTAATAAGCGAGAAAACTTCGTTGAGAGATGTATATGGCGGACACACAATTACATCACACTTCGTATCATTACCAAGACCATTAATAATTTTTGAAACAAGATCCTGCGATTCGTTCAGATCATTATTCATTTTCCAGTTTCCGGCAATTACTTTCCTACGCATAGTAACCTCTGTTTTAGATTTTTAAAATTCTAAGAGCAAATTACTAAATCACTTCGTGTACTTCAATTATAATATTCAATAATGAATAACTACGCCGCATGCAGCGGAGTATCAGCAGTTGTGTCATTCCGGAATTCTGCTTTAGCAGAATATCCGGAATCCATATTTAGATTCCCGCATACGCGGGAATGACAAAACGTGGTAAGCCCCGCGGTATTAAA
>CAZPSY010000102.1:0-6434 GCA_964589295.1 uncultured Ignavibacteriaceae bacterium | reverse complement strand
GCGAATATATAAGTAGGAAACATTTAGCAGATTAATTTTTCCTTCTTAATTGCATCTTAGCAGAGGTTTCGCTCGTGTAATCTTTTAAGAATTCCGGTAATTTTTACGTGAAAATCCTTCATTTTTATGTGTAGGAAATTCATGAAAAAAATACCTCTTCTCAATCAGAATTACATAATCGTCCAATTCCTTCAATCTAAGCTTATTATTTATGCCTTTTGAAAATCGAATATAGTTAAGAATCTTTACAATTATTGAAAAAATCAAACAAATGTTATTGCAATCCGTTTGTAAACTATTTCCTGAGATAAGTTGCTATAATATTTAAATTCCTATAAAGATTACAAAAAGAGCAAAAAAACAATGGCATTGAATATGAGAGAAATCATTTGGTGGTATCAAATCATTTAAAATAATGGAGTTATAAAAAATGGAAATCGCAAAACTGGCGTTTCTTGAGACTTTTGCACTTGAAGAAAATGCTGGAATAATGGGAGCAATACTTGTGACAGATTCGGATACAAAACCGCTCGAATTTAGAGTAACAGCTCCAATAAAACCTACGAGTTTTCAGAAAACTTTATACGGCGATGTTCTGCTGGAACATATACTGGTTGAGCTCATTTCGGTTCCTCTGCTTAATGCAGTTAATGAACAAGTTGATCTTATTATTGCAAAAGATCCTTTCTTCCTTGGTGCAAATAATAAACAGGGAATTAGAGTCGTACGCGTTTATAATGAAGAAGATGGACAATCAAGAGCCAGCTCCAAACCGGAAGCCCTAGCTTTTTCAGCTAATGGTTCAGGAAAAACTTTAATAGAAACATCTAAAAAGTTTGAAGCCGAACTTGCAGCAATAAAAGATCAAATAAACAAACTTGCTGAAAACCGGAACTTACTCGAACCTTTCGAAAGACTAAAACTTGCCTGCGAACAGGTTCACCAGCAAAAGTCGATTGAATAAAATTAATGTTAAGATCTGTTAGGAAGAAACTTGCTTCTTCAATTACCCATATTGAAGGTGCTGAAGATTTTTATTTCAGCAGCTGGTTACGTATGCCACTGGATGAAAAGATTGAGTTGGGAGCAATTAAGTCTTCTTTAAAGGATACTTCTCACCTAGAACGAGACATCCCTCCGCCTGATAACAGGGAAGCGGTCATTGGTTTAGAATCAAGCGAAGTCTTACCCGAATTTAAAGACTATAACTTTTCGAAGATAAAAAGTAATGCAGTCTTTTTTATGATGCACACTGTATCAGAAGAAGCAGTTACGATAAGCGAAATTGAACCAAAGCCGGGCGGTTACACGGCAATGATGATGGAATTTTTAATACCCGAAGCGGCTGTTAAGGATATTAGAATAAAGTTCTATACTTATGAACCGGTTGAATATAAGATGCTGATAGATTTTCCAACTCCGGCAAGCTATAAGTTTACTTTAGATCTTCCCGAAGTAACTGATCACCTTTCCGAAATGGTTCCTGAAGTTTATAATATCGATCTGCTTAAAGTGGAAGAACTTGAGGACTCGGTTGGCGCAGTTGATATTTATAATATTGATATATCATCAATTAAAATGGTTAAGAGTAAAAAGATAGCGATTCAGAAGATTAAGAAACCGAAAAAAGTTTACAAAGTTAAAGTGCCGGGTATGGGTAATTACGCTTCTAACCTTTCTGAAGTTAGAATTAAGATGCTTAATTCGCCTGATATCCTGGAAACCGTTAAGATTAGTTTTCCTGATGCATCTATATTATTATCTGAAGAGGTCACTCTTACCGGCATGCCTCCATATAAATATTATGATGCTTCTGATGAAGAGCTAATTGAAGTAAGTGACTTTAAGGTTAATGAATTAAAGCATCCTAAAACAGTAAAAGATGTACTTAAGTTTCTCCTTAAAAATGTTCATAAAGTTGAATGGGAAAATAGAAAAGATCCCCAGCTTCTACTAGAGAAGTATGAAGATGCAGGAGCAAAATTTCTTGCAGAACATGATTATGCACTGCTTCAGGATGAGCTTGGATTAAATATAGAAAAAGAAACCATTGCTGCACTTAAGTTTTTATTCGAAAGCCGTTATTTCAGATCTGTCTTAATTGTCAGTTCACAGAATAAAGTTGGAAATGTCGGACACGATATAAAACATACTGAGGGTTTAGATTGGGCTAATGCACTAAGCAGGTGGGTGCCTGAAATTAATTATCTTCAAATTTGCGGCAGCGATGATGAAAGATCAGATTTATGGAAGATACCAGCATTAATTAATTTGGCGGATTACGAAACAATTATAAACGATAGTAGTTCAGAAATAGTTGAACCTGGGCGGCTGAACAGGTTTGATTGTATAATAATTGATGAAGTACAGGTGTTTTTACTGAACGGTGAGAAAGCCAGTAAGTTATTATCATCCCTAAAACCTAATGCTCTTTGGGCGCTTTCAAGTTTAATCGATCCTTCGCTTAAAGAAAATCTAAATAAAAAACTGAATGAAAAAATACAGATTCAAAATTCAAAGATTAGAAGTAAAGAGAAAATAGGCGGCAGTGCACCGTTATTTATCTGGAAAGAAAACTGGCTAAACCATGATAAAGATCAAGTAAGAGAATACAATGAAACTATAGTTGATTGCCAAAAAGATTTACGGAGAGTATTGGAATCGGGTAATCCATTCAGGTTTCAGTCAAACATTTATACTCTGCTGCACAGGTTAAAACAAGTTAGCAATTTTGCACCTGGAAATATTGAAAGTCCTAAAACTGACTTGCTGTGTGAACATGTTTCAATTATAGCAAAGAATAAAAAGAAGGTACTAGTTTTATCTCAATATGATCGGCTCGGTACAAAGAAGATTGAAAAAGTATTTGGAGAAAAAGGTTTTAATTTTATCCTGGCACCAAACAGTCTTTCAGACGAAGATATGAATAAGTCATTAGCACTTTTTAAAAGCAAGGAAGATATTACAGCATTTGTAACTGATGCAAAACTAACCAGATTAAAATTTAAGGATTTTAAGATTCCTTATATAATCAAATTCGACCAGTGGTGGAATCCCACGTCGGTTTGGGAGGTGGAAGACCTATTCGATCATTCTGAAAACCAATCCTTTAAAGAGAAGATAAATGTTTACAGTTACTGTGTACACGATTCGATTGATGAAGGTATAAAGGAATTGCTATTCAATAAGAATCTTCTAAACAAAAATATTATGGAGATACTTCCACCAAAAGTTCTTGATGAGTTGGTTACTGTTGATGAATGGCTCAAGTTCTTTAATATGCCAACCGGTGAAAAGGAGGAAAAAATATTACCTACCGCCGATCAGGCGCTGAACTTACTTAAAATATCCACATTGAATTACTTTAGAACAGTATTATCAAAATTTTTCTTCAAAATTGGTTATACCAATGTTGATATTGTTGATGAAGTGGGAACCAGTTCGTTTAATGTTGTTGGAGAAGGAAAAAGAAATAAGCGCGGATTCAATTTATATGCGAGGATAATACTTGATGATGTTGTTAAAGTTAAAACTGTTAAGGAAGTTTCAATGGAATTGGGTTCATCCCAAAACAATAAGATATTTATAATTACAAAAGGAAGATTTACAAAAGGATGCGAAAGTATTATAAAGGAAAATGTTACTTTACTTGACGGCAAAGCGCTCGCCGATTATTTAATCCACTTTGGATTGATAGCAGCAAAAGATCTTAACCCAGATAAAAAATAGTTTACAATAAACATAAATTCCTCCTCAGCGAAACCTTCCTATTTTAGTCGTTCTCAGGCATTTAACTTATTCGATGGTAGAACTCAAAGGCAAAACATAAAAGTATGAATATTTTTGTTTGACTTAAATGATTTTAAATCATAATGTTTTTTTTTTTAAAAAAGTTCGTCATATTTTGTCCAAAGTTCATCGCTTAGCAGCCATGCTCTGTCAACCACTTTTTCCTGCCACCTGAAAGAATATTTTGTAAGAAACTCAATAGCAGCATCGCGGTTTCCATTCCATAATTTAAGTGCTTCCTCTTCAATATTTTTCTGATTAGCAAACAATTCTGCCTGCAATGGATCCCAAACAGCTCTAACATCGTGTCTCATATCGCCCCATCTTTGTGCTGTCAAAGTACCAAGACGGTTAAAAGTCCACCATGCTGAATTTTTCGTAAACCCTGTTTTCCTTCCCGGTGTTGTAGATGTAAGTGGCAAACGGTTTATTGAGCAGTAATGGGGAGTATAAATTGATGTGGCAACATTATCCCATGCAAGCCAAACAACCCCGCCAATCTCGTCCGGCAGCCAATCTCTACACTGGATAATTGTAGCATACATTGTATACCAGCGTGCAATAGTTCTTTCGCCGCGCCATCCCCATCCGCCGTTAATTTTAAAAAGCTTGTTCATATCATAGGGCATAAACGGGTTGGCAAGTGGTGAGATAACTGTTTTCCCGCTGTCTTCTGTAACTGTAAGATCTTTAATAAAATTATAATCAGTCCCCTCATAATAATCCTGGAAAAGTTCAACCATTTTTTCCAGCGTAATAAGAGTATCAGGTTTAATTGAGAAGGGATAATTTTCTGAATTTGGATGAAGATTTAAAGAAGGCGCTACAAGATCGAAAGCTCTCCATACTCTTCTTCTTCCCGCCATGGAATATCTATCTGCGTAAGCATAACAAAATTCAAAAGCTCCGTGTTCCGGTTTCCACCAACCGTTTTCTCTTGCAACATCAAAAACATTTTCTGAGTACATAAAGTAATCAGGATTTTCCGTATCAATCCATCTAATTCTACTTGCGTTTGCACTTATGGATATATGTTCATCAGGTACACGCTGTGCAACCCAAACCGCTCCAACCTTATCTTTACCCGGCCCAACAATTTCCAAAACCCAAACCTCATTAGGATCCGCAATAGTTAGTGTTTCACCCCAATCTCGCCATCCGTAATTCTTTAATAAATTTCCTGCAATTTTTATTGCATCTCTTGCCGTAGGAGCTCTTTCAAGCATTAGCTGGCATAAGCGCTGGCAATCTATTAATCCTTTATCAGATTTACATTCATCGCGTCCACCAAAAGTTGTTTCACCAATTGCTATTTGTTTTTCGTTAATACAAGGATACGCCGTATTAATATATCCATATGTCTGATTTACTTGCGGAATCTGACCAACCGGAACATGTTTGTAAGTAGGCATCTTTTGTGAATCATCATTTTCTCTTTCATACATAATTTCAAATTCATTATCCTTGTGGTACATCGACGGTACAATATCCATCCAGCTCCTTGTTCTATGGCTATCATCGGTATGTGATGTCATCACCGATCCATCAAAGCTGGCAAGTTTGCCAACCGTAATTGTTGTACATTCATCAGGTACGCCGTCTTCCCACTCAGGTTTTTCTGTTTCCTGTGCTAAAACTTTGAGTGAATAAATTAATAAAGTTGTTGCAACAAGCAGATAAAAATATTTAAACATTAATTTCTCCGATAATTTTCTTTTTGATTGTTCAATATAAACATCAATGGAGGATTTCTTCAATCTATTTTTGGATTTATCGAACTTAACCACAGAAATAGATCCCGCAGAGATTTTGATCGCAAAGAATAGACTAAAAGGGGGCTCATTAAAAAATTTTATTTATATTTCCCAATCATTTTTCTAATTAAAAAGACTTACTATGAATAATGTTCAAATAAATGAATTAAAAAATTATATAGATAAAGATGTGAAGCTGCGCGGTTGGCTTTTTAATAAACGCTCAAGCGGAAAAGTACGCTTTGTTATTTTAAGGGATGGTACGGGCTATTTACAGTGTGTTTATTTTAAAGGAAATGTAACTGAAGAAATATTTGATCTTGCAGATAAACTTGGACAGGAATCTTCTATTGAAGTTACGGGTAAAGTAATAGCCGACCCTAAACAATCAGGTGGTTTTGAACTTGATGCAACAGATTTAAAACTGATTGGAGATTCAAAAGATTATCCAATCACACCAAAAGATCATGGAATAGAGTTCCTGTTAGATAACCGCCATCTATGGCTTCGTTCTAAAAAACAGGTAGCAATTTTAAAAATCCGCCACAGGATAGTTAAAGCAATCCGCGATTTTTTCGATGACAGAGGATTTGTTTTGATGGATCCTCCTGTACTTACACCAAATGCAGTTGAGGGAACATCAACTCTTTTTGAAACTAAATATTTTGATTTAGGAAGTGCATATTTAACTCAATCCGGACAGCTTTACGCGGAAGCAGGAGCAATGGCTCATGGAAAAGTTTATACTTTTGGTCCAACTTTTCGGGCTGAAAAATCTAAAACAAGAAGGCACTTAACCGAGTTCTGGATGGTGGAACCTGAAGTTGCTTTTGCAGATCTAAATGATGATATGGATCTTGCTGAAGAATTTTTAGAATATGTTGTTCAAAC
>CAZPSY010000101.1:0-6464 GCA_964589295.1 uncultured Ignavibacteriaceae bacterium | reverse complement strand
ATTTATGGAGTCCCTATCTTTAATCAGACAATATTATCCGATTATAGAAATTAAATAATAATTAACTAAAAAATGAACCGAGGAAAGAAAATGATGAATTTAAAATCCCTTAAGATGGGAAAAACTTTTTTTATGCTTAGCCTATCAATATTATTGTTGATTATGTTGATAGGATGCGGCGGGGAAACGAAAGATGAGACTACTCAGGATGTCACTAAAAAAAATGAATCCGGGCTTTCGGATTTTGAACTAGAAAATGGAATAGGACCTGTTAAGAAAAAATTAAACCTTGGTCCTATCAACAAAGAGCTTTCTGCAGAAGGGGAAAAGATATTTGAGACAAAGTGCGGTACTTGCCATAAATTAGATGAAAGGTATACCGGACCTGCACAGAGAGATGTTTTACAACGAGTAACACCTGAATATTTATTAAACATGACTCTTAATCCAGACGAAATGATAAAGAAACATCCACGAGCTAAGAAATTACTTGCAGAGTATATGACAGTAATGACATTCCAGAATGTTAAAATGAAAGATGCTCTTGCCATACTTGAATACTTCAGAGTTATAGATGAAGAATTAATGAAAAATCAACAAAATCAACAAAAATAATTATATGGAGGAGAGATGAGCAGGAAATATTTTAAAGCTGTCCTTATAACTCTTGCCGTGTTAGCTGTAGTAGTTGTACTACATTACGGCTGTCAGGAATCTAAGGATTTAGTAGCAGGGGATGATGCAGCACAGGTTTACGTACCACCAGGAAGTTATGATGATTTCTATATGTTTACTTCCGGCGGATTTAGCGGACAGGTTGGTGTTTACGGGTTGCCTTCAGGAAGACTTTTCAGGGTGATTCCGGTTTTTGCACAGGATCCTGAAAAATCCTACGGGTATTCTGAAGAATCCAAGCCAATGTTAAATACATCTTTTGGATTTTTACCATGGGATGATTCTCACCATCCAGAGCTATCTCAAACCAATGGCGTCCCGGATGGTAAGTGGTTGTTTATAAATGCAAACAATACACCGCGAGTTGCCAGGATTGATCTTTCAACATTCACAACTGCTGAAATAATCGAGATACCAAATTCCGGTGGAAATCATGGCTCACCATTTACGACTGAAAACAGTGAATACATTGTTGCTTCAACAAGATTTAGCGTTCCAATTCCAAACAGGGATGTTCCTATAGATTCATATAAAGAAAACTTTAAAGGCACATTAACCTTTATTAAAGTTGCAGATGACGGCGCAATGAATATTGAATTTCAGATACTTGTACCTGGATTTAATTATGATCTTGCGCATGCCGGCAAAGGTCCTTCGCACGGATGGGCATTCTTTACATGTTATAATACTGAGCAGGCAAACACTCTGCTTGAAGTTAATGCTTCACAAAACGATAAAGATTTTGTTGCTGCAGTAAACTGGAAAAAAGCTGAAGAATTTATTGCCCAGGGCAATTACAAAACAATGAATGCCACTTATTACAGAAATTATTTTGATGAAAAGAAACACATGGCTTTTTCAGAAAAGAAGAATGACGTTAAAGTATTAGATCCAAATGATTGTCCGGGATTGATTTATTATCTTCCAACTCCCAAATCTCCGCACGGAGTTGATGTCGATCCATCAGGAGAATACATTGTTGCTGGCGGAAAATTAGCCACTGTAATTCCAGTTCATTCATTCAGTAAAATGCTTAAAGCCATAGAGAACGAGGAGTTCGATGGTGAAGCTCAGGGTATTCCGGTTCTTAAATATGAATCGGTTATAGCCGGAGAAGTTGAAAACTGCGGATTAGGACCACTACATACCGAGTTTGATGGTAAAGGTTTTGCATATACTTCAGCATTTATTTCCTCTGAAATAGTTAAATGGGAACTTGGAACCTGGCAGGTTGTAGATCGTATTCCAACTTACTATTCAATCGGTCATCTTAGCATACCCGGCGGCGATAGTAAAAAACCCTGGGGTAAATATGTTGTTGCTTTGAATAAAATTACTAAGGACAGGTATTTACCTACCGGACCTGAATTGACACAGTCTGCGCAGCTAATAGATATTTCCGGCGATAAGATGAAACTCTTACTGGATTTTCCAACAATTGGCGAACCACATTATGCTCAATCGCTGCCAGCCGAATTGCTAATGAAGAACTCACGGAAAATTTACCCGATTGAAGAGAACGAACATCCTTATGTTGTAAAATCGGAAAAAGAAACCAGGGTTGAACGAAATGGTACAGATGTACATGTTTATATGTCAACTATAAGAACTCACTTTGCACCGGATAATATTGAAGGAATACAAGTTGGTGATGTTGTTTATTTCCATGTAACCAACCTGGAACAGGATTGGGATATTCCTCACGGATTTGCCATTAAAGGAGGCAGAACTGCCGAATTATTAATTATGCCGGGAGTAACCGAAACTTATACATGGAGACCTCAATTCGAGGGAATATATCCTTTTTACTGTACCGATTTTTGCTCAGCGCTTCACCAGGAGATGCAGGGTTATGTAAGGGTTTCATCAAAAGGATCAAATGTTCCAATTTCATATAAAATTGGTAACTAAATAGTTAAAGGTTAACGGGGAACGCAAGTTCCCCTTTTTTTATTTTTATCATCGGGGAAAGATGGAAACTAAATCTAAAATAATTATTATAGTCGGGGCGTTAATGATAATGTTAACGTTCGTTTTTCCATTATGGTATATCGATCTGGAGGCACCTCAATATCCGGAGGGTATTGGATTGGAAATATGGATCAATCAAATAGTTGGGCAAAATCCTCACGATCTTGCCAACATAAATGGTTTGAATCATTACATTGGAATGAAAACGATTGAGCCCGAATCGATACCGGAATTGAAGATAATGCCGTACTTAATGATATTTATGATGTTGTTTGGATTAATGGCAGCAATTTTAGGTAAAAGACCCATTGTTTATATCTGGATACTTTTATTCATTATAATGGCTGTAGTTGGGATGTACGATTTTTACATGTGGGAATATGATTATGGGCATAATTTAAATCCTCTTGCTGCAATTAAAATACCCGGAATGGCATATCAGCCGCCGCTTATCGGTTCAAAGATGCTGCTGAATTTTAATGCTATTTCAATGCCTCACATTGCAGCTTACATTTTAGCTTTTACTGTTGTGTTAGCTGCTATTGCTTTAATAATTGATAGTAAAGTAAAGAAGAAAAGGAATGAAAGTGTTTAATAAATCGTTCAATATTTATCGCGTAGTTTTTGTTTCTTTAATTTTCATTGCACTTTCATCTTGTGGCAGCGGACCAGAACCAATTAATTACGGGCAAGATGAATGTGAGCATTGCAGAATGCTTATCACAGATAATAAATACGGTGCCGAACTTGTTACCCAAAAAGGTAAAGTATATAAGTTTGATTCGATAGAATGCCTGGTTGAATTTTCTTTAGTAAAAAATACCCTTGGCGATACAAATAATAAATTACTGGTAACTGATTTTTATAATCCCGGGAAGTTTATTAACTGCCGGGAATCATTTTGTGTAAAAAATGATAAATTTAGAAGCCCTATGGGTTTAAATGTAACGGCTTTTAATAGCGAAGAACAAGCGCAAAAATTCATTTCAGAAAATGGGGGAGAAAAAATAAGCTGGGTTGAGGTTATTGAACTTGTTAAACAAAGAAGTATGTAGTACCTTCATCTCTCAATTTAGATAACCAAAAAAAATAAATTACAAATGCGTTTACGTATTTTTGCAAAATTAATTATCTCCATCGGTTATTTGTATCTTTTTTTTAGTCTTACCACTGTATCCATCCTTGCAAAAGAAATTATTGTGTCTAAAACGGGGAAAGTAACTACTATCCGCAAAGCAATTGAATTAGCAGAAAATTTTGATGTAATAATAATTAAACCCGGACATTATGCCGAAGGGAATATAATTGTTAATAAAATGGTGAAAATAATTGGTGAAGATTATCCCTTTATAGACGCCGAAGGTGATGGCGAGGTTTTTACAGTTACGGTTGATAGTGTTACTATTTCAGGTTTGACAATTACAAATTCAGGCATAAGTTATCTGGAAGAAAATGCCGGAATACGTTTGGAAAAAGTTTGGAACTGTTCAATAACAAATAATAAATTAATAAATAACTTCTTTGCAATCTACCTGGCGCAATCGGCAAACTGTTTTATTTCCGGTAACTATATTAAAGGTGAAAAGAAGAGAGAAACTAATTCCGGTAACGGTATTCACCTCTGGTATAGTAAAAATATAACTATCGAGAATAATACAATATCCAACCACAGAGATGGCATTTATTTTGAGTTTGTAAGAAACGGTATAATCAGAAATAATTACAGCAAAAATAATCTCCGCTACGGATTACACTTTATGTTTTCCGATACCTGTAGATATGAAGACAACACTTTTGAAAATAATGGTGCCGGTGTTGCCGTTATGTACACCAAGTTCGTGCTGATGAGGAATAATAAATTTATAAATAATTGGGGCTCTGCTTCTTACGGAATATTGTTGAAGGAAATATCCGACAGCCGGATTGAGGAGAATATTTTTAGTGAAAACTCAACAGGACTTTACATGGAAGGATGCAGCCGGCTTACAATAGAAAACAACAACTTTATAAAAAACGGTTGGGCAATTAAACTGATGGCTAATTCGATGGGCAATATTTTTCACAATAATAATTTTATTACTAACTCGTTTGATATTGCAACAAACAGCCGCCAGAATTTTAACAAGTTCGAAAAAAATTACTGGTCAAGCTATAATGGTTATGATTTGGATAAAGATGGTTACGGTGATGTTCCGTTCCGCCCCGTAACAATGTTTTCGATGATGGTACAGGATCAACCGGTATCATTAATTCTGCTGCATAGTTTATTCATTGGTATTCTTAACGTGGCAGAAAGTATAATTCCTGCAATCACACCCGAAGCACTTACTGATCCAAAACCGAGAATGAGGAAGATCATTTGATTGAGATTGTAAATTTAAAAAAACAATTCGGTAAAACTGTTGCACTGAATGATGTAAACCTCTCTATTGGTTCAGGAAAGGTAACTGCTATTGTTGGCCCAAACGGTTCGGGTAAAACCACTCTCATCAAAACTATCCTGGGTCTTGTAAAATCAACTGCCGGATTTATTGAAGTTGATGGGACAAAAATCAATGGTGATTATCTCTACCGAAACAAGATCGGTTATATGCCTCAGATTGCCCGTTATCCTGAAAATCTTACTGCTACCGAGCTGCTATCATTAATAAAAGATTTAAGAGAGCCGATAGAAAATTTTGAGGATGAAATATTATCTTCTTTTAAATTATCCACCGAAATGGATAAACCTTTTAAAAGTCTTTCTGGTGGAACAAAGCAAAAAGTATCTGCAGTGATCGCTTTTGCATTTAATCCTAAAATTTTAATTCTCGATGAACCTACTGCAGGATTAGATCCGATTTCAAGCAGTTATTTTAAAGACCTGGTATTGAAGGAAAAAGAAAAAGCGAAAACAATTATCCTCACATCACACATAATGAGTGAAATACAGGAACTGGCTGATGAAATTATATTTTTACTTGAAGGTGAAATTAAATTTAAAGGTACCATTGATTCATTATTAGAGCATAAAGGAGAAACTAAACTTGAAAGAGCTATTGCAGAACTAATGAGCCAGGGATCATGAAATTAGTTAGAAAAATATTAAAGTATGAAATTCATAATACCATCAGGAGTAAGTGGGTTCTTCTTTATTCGATTTTCTTTTTTGCTGTGGGTTATTCGCTCTTCTCTTTTAGCGGCGATGTAAATAAAGCTTATATAAGTTTAATGAATATTATTATTATCGTTATCCCGCTTGTATCACTTATTTTCGGATCGATATACTTTTATAACTCAAGAGAATTTATTGAGATGATGTTAAGCCAGCCGATAGACAGGAAATCGTTATTTACAGGAATTTACCTTGGAACATCCCTGCCTCTTTCTGCCGGATTTGTTATAGGAATCTCACTTCCTTTTATCTTGTTTGGAAAACTTAGTCAACAGATTGAAGGCATTGCAGTGCTGCTGATAGTTGGAGCAGCGCTAACTTTTATTTTTACTGCTATCGCATTTCTTATTTCTGTTTTGCAGGATGATAAAGCAAAGGGATTAGGATTTTCAATTTTACTCTGGCTTATTCTTGCCGTGGTTTATGACGGGCTCGTACTTTTTATTGTTTATTATTTTGATGAATACCCGCTGGAAAAAATTATGATCGCATTAAGTATTATTAACCCGATAGACCTTGGGAGAATATTATTTTTGATGAAGTTCAATATCTCCGCTTTAATGGGTTACACGGGCGCAGTGTTCCAGCAGTTTTTTGGAAGTGTCCTTGGGATTCTGATCTCATTATTCTGCCTGCTTGCCTGGATAATTATTCCTTTTCTGCT
>CAZPSY010000100.1:0-6604 GCA_964589295.1 uncultured Ignavibacteriaceae bacterium | reverse complement strand
AAAAAAGGCTATCAATTTCTTGATAGCCTTTACCTGTTATAGTATTCACTAGAGGTAAGAAGGAGACACTTCTTCTAGTTAGGTTAAAATATTATTTCATCAAGAGCATCTTTTTAACCTGCATAAAGTTATTTGCCTGCATCCTGTAGAAGTAGATACCTGAGGCATAACTATCTGCATTCCATGTTAAGGAGTGTTTTCCTGCTGAACTCTCCCCTGAAAAGAGAACATCTAATTGATTTCCTAATGCATCATATATTACAATTTTCACATTCGATTGTTCTGGTAATGAATATTCAATTGTGGTTGAAGGGTTAAATGGATTAGGGTAATTCTGTGATAATTGATATTCCTGAGGCATTCCACTTTCAGGATAGTCAACAGAAACCACGCCGCCAAGCTCTTCAATAGCAGCTTTTAATATGGCAAAAGCGAAAGCCGGGTTGTGAATACCAAAACTTCTGTCTTCTTCAATCCAAAAATATACATAAGCAGATTTCATGATTGATGGTGTAAGAGTTGAATCACCATTAACTAGTACCACTTCATTTTGGCCCACTGGCGGCAATAATAAAGCGAGTCGATCCGCTAAACCCTTGATTTCTACCTGAAGTCCTTCAGCTATTCCGTTTCCGTCAAGGTCAGCATTACCATTTAAATAATATTTTTTATCTTTGAAGGATGTACCAACATTACCGTGGCAAGGAGCGCATGCTTCAACATGATCATTTCCTTCTGCATCATTCATATTCCAAGAGTGTCCACCCACTAGATTAATATTGCCTTCTGGATCTGTAAGCTCACCGGCCATATGACAATTAACACAAGCGTTCCCTTTAGTTTCACCAGGAAGTACAGCAACACCATGAGGAGAAGTTGGAAATACAATAGTATTACCGTTTTCGTCTTCAAAAATAGGATAGTTTACACCTAATAATAAATCAGCTTCAGGACCGTGATGTGCACCGAAGTGAGAACTTGCATTGTCAGGATCAATGGCATATGTTTTAGCATCACGACGACTCTTATGACAATTCATACAAAGAACTCCTGTTCCGTACTGATCAAAAGTAACTACTGTACCGTCGCCAAGTTCTACTTCCACAATGCGCAATTGGTGTTCGTTTGTTGCATCATGAGGATCATGACAAGTAGCACATGTAATGGCTGTTGGCGGCGGAACCGGGTCAGCTTCAACCTTGCCATTATTAACCCAAGCTACAAAACCTGAACCACTGTGACAAATATTACAACCTTCACGTGCACCAGCGTATCCAACGAATTCTCCCTTAGCGTGTCCGCCGTGAAAACCTCGTCCGTCAAATTCTGTTGCATCTTCACCTGAATGATCCCATTGTTCCGGGAAAGCGTGATGTGTTCCTGAATCATGGCACCAAGCACAATTATCTGTACTAATTGATGTGCTTATTTTTGAATCTTCCTTTAGTCCCAAATGCGCACTTCCAGGTCCATGACAGCTTTCACACTGAATATTAGCCCGAAGCATAGCATCAGGATAAGCAGCCTTAGTTATATCATAGACTCCCGGATATAGTGAATCTGGAAAAACAAAAGGAAAATCATCAAATCCACCATTTGCCGCATCAGGATCGAATCCTGTTGTGTGGCAAGATATACAGCTTTCGCCATAATGAGAACTCAAAGTTCCATTCAAACCTCTTACAAGCATATTTGAATGTCCGGTTCCCAGCCATTTATCATATTTGAAATCCCATACTGAAGTATTGTGGCAGCCTACACAGTTAATTGCTCCACCTGTAACACCCCAATATTCAGCAGCGTTAATAGTTAAAGTATCCGAAAACATTCCATCTGAAAATGCAATCTTATAAGTTCCAAGAACATCCGGTATAAGAGTGTTCAATTGTGTTGAAGCATCTACATCCTTTGTTCCACCAAAATCTGCAGTGGAACCAGCTGGTTTTATAAATAGCGTCCAAGTTGGATTATTAAGAGTCGAGTCTACAAATTCCCCTTTAAAAAACATTTTGGTTTCTACCCCAACATTTAACAAACCATTATATGCACGGTCAAAGTAGGGTTGTCCAAGCGTGTCTCGAGCCACATCTCTCGGGGATGCCCCGTAAGTATTCAAAGTAAGTTCCTGGGCAAATATCATGGTGTAACTTACTACCACGATACTTACGCAAAGTAGAAACATTTTTTTCATAATTATTATTCTCCTTCTTAATTAGGATTAATTAATTTGTTTTGATTTAGTGTTTAATAATGAATCTAATAATTCTTTAATTTCACTCTCTTCTATTGGTTTAATTGCATAATAATAAATTCCTAATGGGCTAATTTTTTTTCCTAATTCTATACTTGAATCGGAAGTAGCAAATATAATTTTCGTTTCTTTGTTTACTTTTCGAATTGAATCTATGACTGCAAGTGAGTTTGGCGTTAAATAATCATCATCAACAATTGTAACCGAAGGTTGTTCTTCAAGAAAACAAGACAACACTTTTATTGGTTTGGAATCATTACTATAAATGATCGTGGAAACATCAGAAATTTCCTCAAAATTCTTAACAATTGTCTGTAGCAAAATATCTTCAGATATTAATAATATTCTCATAGGAATATTCTATGGCAAGTAAGATGCCAATCGACAATAATTGTATAATTTTGACAGGGTTTTTAAAAAATACCAAATTCGTAAAAATTCGTACAGATTTTCCAACTTTTTAAACTTTTAATAACAAGAAAATGATAAAAAATACGATGAACTGTCGATTGGATGTCCCATTGGGACAAAGATAGGACACAATTTTAAGTAAAACCATTTAATGTATTTAGCAGAAATGATTAACTTTGGAAAAATAAATTTCCTCATTAAATAGCACCAATTAATAAAAAATATGTTTAAGTCTGTAAAAAGTAAGTTCATCTTTTTTTCAATTTTTCTAATTTTATTAACCACAGTTGTTCCGATGTATTTCTTGATCAGTCAGTTCAGAGCAAATTTTAAAGATCGTTCTATAGTTATGCTGGAAACAACACTGGATATTATTACATATGGTTTAAATTTTGCAATGATGAGCGGGCGCCCGGAAGATATACATAACATGATAGATGAGCTGGCTCAGAAAGAAAGCATATATCGTATTAGAATAATTGATACAGATGGAGTTATAAAATATTCATCAAATTCTGAAGATCTAAATAAAGAAATATCCATGATTTCGCCTCATCATTCCAACTTCTTGAAAACCGAAACAAAAATAGTGAGAGTAGAATCTGGTGATGAGATTTATTCAACTATTGAGCCAATACTCAATAGAAAGCCTTGTCAATCCTGTCATAAAGAAGAAAATTTAATCGCATATTTGGATTTAGATACATATTTAACAAAAGCCGAAAATAAGTTTTACACTGGATCGATACATATGATAATTTTGGGATGGGCAGTAATTTTTGTTTTATTAATTGGACTATATTTAATCTTCAACATATTCATAAATTCCCCTTTGCAAAAACTAGTGAATGCACTTAATGATGTTGAACGTGGAAATTTGAATGTGAGGCTGGATGATATACGAAAGGACGAGATAGGAACTGTTTATAAGCATTTTAATGCTATGACTTCAAATTTAAAGTCTTCCCGGGAAAAAATTGACCAATTGCATATGGGAGAGTTGCAAAGACTTGATCGTTTAAAAACCTTAGGTGAATTAACTTCCCAGATGGCGCACGAAATAAATAATCATATTGCTGTAATAATGACCAGGGCTGATTATCTTCAACTGGAATCAGGTATAGAACCACTGCTTAATAAATACATTAGCGACTTTGAAGTAATTTTTAAGCAAACTGAAAAACTTTCTTCAATTACCCATAATATTCTAAAGCATAGCAAAAAATCTCCCAAAAAATTCATTGTTGTCGATTTGTGTAACTCAATTGATAACATCCTGCTGATGATCCAACCAACTTGCAAAAAGAGTAATATAAATTGTTTTAAAAACACAAATTTGAATGAAGCGTTGATTTATGCAGACCCGCTTCAAATTGAGCAGGTATTGATAAATCTGGTTAACAACTCGATTGATGCTGTTGGTGAGAATGGACAAATTGAGATAAGTCTTAATAAACAAAATGAAGATGAATTAAAATTGAGTGTGGAAGATAATGGTTGCGGAATTAGCCAGGAAAATATAGAACAAATTTTCTCGCCTTTTTTCACATCAAAATCTGCTGAAAAAGGGACAGGCTTAGGATTGTACATCACAAAAAATATTTGCGATAATCATAATATCGATATCAAATGCGCAAGCAAGGTTGGCGTAGGTACCAATTTCACCCTTAAAATAAAAAGTATCTAAGAGTACTAGAGTATGAAAAAAATATTGATTGTAGACGATGAAGTTGAGATGCTGGAAAGTCTCAAAAAAATTCTGTCTTATCGTAAAGATTTTGAATTAATACTGGTAAATGATTCCCAGCAAGGATTGGACTTGGTACAAAAACAAAAATTTGATTTAATTATAACAGATTTAAAAATGCATCCTGTATCAGGACTGGAAATTTTAAAGAGCGCTGTAAGAAATTTTCCTGATTCAATCGTAATAATGATTTCCGGATACGGAACTATAGAAGCAAGCGTGGAGGCTATAAGATCGGGTTCGTTCGATTTTATTGAAAAACCATTTACATCGAAAAAATTATTCAACTGCATCGATCGTGCCTTTAACCAACAAGAAAAGCTTAGCCCTAAAGGGAGTGAACCAGATGATAGCATTAAAACCTTTGCCGGTATGATTTATAAAAGCAAAAAAATGGCAGAAATAATTGAGGTTGTCCAAAAAATTGCACCTGGAGATATAAATGTACTAATAACAGGCGAAAGTGGAACAGGAAAAGATTTAATAGCCAGGGCAATTCATAATTTGAGTAAAAGTAATTTAGATCTTTTTGTTCCAGTAAACTGCGGGGCTTTGCCTGAGAACCTTTTCGAAAGTGAATTATTCGGGCACGAGCGGGGTGCTTTTACCGGGGCGATTAAAAGAAAACCTGGCTTACTTGAGTTTGCTAATCATGGAACATTCTTTTTTGATGAAATAGGTGAGTTGACTGAGTCTTTACAGGTTAAGCTGTTAAGAATGCTTGAGGAAAGAAAGATAAGGCGCATTGGGGGGCAGGAAGAAATTAAAATTGATGTGAGAATAATTTCTGCTTCTAACAGAAACCTGGAAAAAGCAGTTAAGGAAAAAACTTTTAGAGAAGACCTTTTTTACAGATTGAGTACTTTTCAGATTGAAGTTCCTCCATTGCGTGAACGAACAGATGATATAATACCGCTTGCCAGATATTATTTAAAAGAAATTTGTAAGAAGAATGATTCTGATGAAAAACGATTTACAGTTGAAGCTGAGAACGCATTACAAGAATACGCCTGGCCGGGAAACGTAAGAGAGCTACAAAATGTAATTGGAAGAACTTTTATTTTAAGTTCAGGTAATATTATTGAAGTAGAGAATTTACCTTTACCATTTTCAAACCGGAATAACCTGCTGGCTTCGAAATTTATCGATCTTGATTACGTAAATGCTAAAGAAGCCATTTTTGAAAGATTCGAAGTTGAATATCTTACTTATCATCTTAAAAACAATGCTGGTAATATTTCTAAAACTGCAGAAGCATGCGGAATGGACAGAAGAACAATTCATAGGCTGATAAAAAAGTATAACATAATCTATAAGAACAGAGATGATAACTGAATTAAATTGTCTCACATTATTTTAGGATGAGCTAACCTGCTAAGAGAAATTTGCCAGGAAATGTACCGTTGACTTACTACAAATTCATTTATTCAAATATAAAAATTGCAACAAAGTGGGTATAAAGGGTTTCTGATTAGAAATTATTTGGTTGCAGAACTGTTAATGTTCGCTAATAATTTCTAAATATTGAAAATATTTTCCATCAATTACTCTCGGTGATGAGAATAATAGGAGTGATTAACCTTAAATATTGTTATCATATTCAATTTTTGCTAATGGTATTGCGTTTGTAAGCATTAAGCATATAACTTTAATATCGGTTTTTACAATAATTTCTTTCTTGAAAAATACAGTGGCATTAAAATGAAAAATATAATCCTCTACTTGTTTGTAATATTTACAATTGTATCACTTTATGCAGTTGCGTTTTCATTATCTTAAAGTTATAGGCATAATAATTTTGCACACATTCGCTGTTATAATTTTTCAACAAGTTTAATTCATCATCCTTTTAGAAAAATGCATATCACACGAATCTTTTCCTTCTTAGTTTCAGTTACATTCTTAATTTTAGTTTGCTCAGTAATTGTTCCGGCTCAGACTAATGAAGATTGTTTAATGTGCCATGACGATGATGAATTTACGATGGAGAAAAACGGAAGAGAGATATCTATTAATGTTGTTGAACAGCATTACAATAATTCCAGCCATTCAACACTTAACTGTACTTCGTGTCATGTAAAATTTGATGCAGAAGAAATTCCTCACAGCGATAACCTGCAGCCAAAAGCATGTTCTGATTGCCATACAAAAGCGCTGGTAAAACATCTTTTCCATCCGCGTCTATTAAAAGTTTC
>CAZPSY010000099.1:0-6637 GCA_964589295.1 uncultured Ignavibacteriaceae bacterium | reverse complement strand
ATAATCTGATATTATTTCTACCAAAATTTATTTTTGCACTACTCGTTTTCTTTGCAGGTTATTTAATTGCACGTCTTGTTCAAGCATTAATTAAGCGTTTTGTTAGGAATGCAGATCGCTTTGTAGCTAATCAAAAATTAAAAAGGCACATTCAGAAAAGAGACTTAAAGCAATCCTCCATTTTTATTAGCAAAACTCTTTACTGGATCATCATAATTATATTTATCACTCTTTCCAGTGAGATAATGGGTTTACCTATTATAACTGCCTGGTTAAGCGGGATAGTTCAATATCTACCAAATATTATTGCAGCTATAATAATTGTATTTGTCGGCATTATTGGAGGAAGACTTTTAGCAAAGATAATACTCTCAACAACTACAAAAGCAGGCATATCTTATGGCAATGTAATTAGCAAAATTGTGCAATACTCAGTTGTATTAATTACTATACTTATAGCAATCGATCAAATAGGAATAGATATTACGCTGCTTACTATTCTCCTTAGTGTAATTATAGCAGCACTTTTATTTGGCGCAGCTTTATCTTTCGGATTAGGTGCAAAAACTTCGGTGAGTAATATTTTAGCCTCATACTATTTACACAATTTTTATAAAGAAGGTAATACAGTTAGAATCAACAATATTGAAGGGAAGATCAGTCAAATCACTTCAACCGCAGTAATATTAGATACACCCGATGGGCAAGTTTCTATTCCGGCAAAAGATTTTAACGAAAACACATCAATTCTAATCAAAAAGGATTAACAATGGATACCGGTCTGCAAATATTAAAACAGTTTGTTATGCATCACAGTGGAGATGCAGCACGAATTATTGAGCAAATAAAAACTGAGCACTCATTAGCTTTGATTGAAAAGATTCCTGTTGAGATTGCAGTAATGTTATTTAAAGAGATGCAGCAATTTGCAGTAGTAAGGCATATTGAAAGGATGGAGGTTGAACACGCAATTAAAATTATTGAAAAACTCCCTGTACAGCTGAATGCTTCAATTTTAAGAAAAGTGAATAGTGATGTAAGAGAAATAATTCTGACAAAACTGCCACCCGAAATTTCATTGCTGCTAAATCAGATGCTAAGCTTTTCAGCTAATTCAGTCGGTACCTTAATGAATCCGATGGTTCCCACATTACCTGATGATATCAGTATAAAAGATACATTAGATCTAATTAGAAAAAACAAACAACAATTATTTCACTATATATATATTATTCGTCATAACAACATATTTGCAGGGCTTGTAAAATTGGAAGATTTAATTGTTACAGATTCAAAAGAACAGTTAGTTTCGATTATGAAAACAGATGTACCACATTTAATCGTGGACATTGACTTTCATAAAATTATTAATCATCCAGCTTGGATTGAATACACTGCTTTACCGGTTTTAGATCGATCAGGAGTATTCGTAGGAGCTCTTAGCCATGGGGTGATCAGGAAATTAGAAATTGATAAAAATATAAAAAGACCGCAGCAGGCAATATTAGCTGGAAATGCACTTGGCGAACTATACTGGATTGGCTTATCCGGGTTGCTTTATAGTACGGAACATAAAGTAACAGAACAAGAATAATAAGAAAGAATAATTTTATAATTAAGAAAGCACTACAATGACAACAAATTCCGGAATTGCAATAAAAAAATTAGTTAATAATTATTTTATTCTCTTCCCCGATGAAGCAGCTAAATTGCTAAGCACTTTTAATGAGGAAGAAATTTTAGACTACTTAAAAGAACAGCCAATTGACATAGCAGTTAGAGTTTTTAGGAATATAAATCCGGACATTTCTGCTGGAGTTGTAAAGATAATGAGCGAGGATTTTTTTGTACAACTTTTTATACTGCTCGATCCCAATTTAAGCGCACGATTACTTTCGCGCCTTGATAATGACTTAGTAAAAAGCAGATTATCACTATTACCACCAAATCTTTCTAAGGAGTTAGGAGAACTGATGCTGTATCCTGCCGATACCGCAGGGTATCTTATAGATGCAAAAGTAACTACTTTCTATCCAGATGAAACCATTAAATCCGTTTTAAAGAGGTTGCGCAGTGTCAGGGATCGTCGTATTGTAAATGTTTATATTATAGATACCGAGGGCTGCCTTACGGGAGTTATTCCACTTCAAGATGTTGTTATTTCGGGACCTGATGAACTTTTAAAAAATCTCATTAACACGCCCCCGGTTTCAATAGATGCAATGTCTCCTCGCGAGGAAGTTGTTCAGCTTTTGGAAGAACGAAAATTGATTAACCTGCCGGTAGTAGATTTTGATAATAGGCTGTTGGGGGTGATTAGATACGATACGTTAGTAAATGCAGCAAAACTAGACGCAACTGAAGATGCACAAGCTATGTTTGGTGCAGGCAGAGACGAGCGGGCTTTGTCAAAGGTATCGTTTGCTGTTGGAAAGCGTCTTCCCTGGCTGGAGATAAACCTCGCAACTGCCTTCCTTGCAGCGGCAGTAATCGGGATATTTGAAGAAACCATTGCGCAAATAACAATTTTAGCTGTGTTCTTGCCGGTAGTCGCAGGTCAATCGGGTAATACCGGTTCGCAGGCTTTGGCAGTAACTATACGCGGCTTAGCGCTTAGAGAAATCAGACCCAGCCATTGGTTTAAAATTGCAAGAAAGGAAATGGCTGTTGGATTTATTAATGGACTTGCTGTTGCACTTACTACTGCAGTTATTGTTTATTTTTGGACAGGCGCAATTGGTTTACCCATTGTGATAGGTATATCTATGATTTTTTCGATGGTAATAGCTGGAATTTCCGGAGCGGTTATACCTGTAATGTTAAAAGCTATTGGGCAGGATCCGGCACAATCATCTTCAATTGTTTTAACTACCGTAACTGATGTATTCGGATTTCTAAGCTTTCTAGGGCTTGCAACTGCTCTTGCGAGTGTGCTTGGTATAAGTTAGGAGTTCCGTATAATTTTTTTATCAGGAGATGTTTAAATAATCTTTCTTCAGTAATTTTAACGCAAATAAAAAACAATAATTTTTCAAGGAAACTATGACAGAGTGGCTGCAAAATATCCTGGGAATTTCCCCGGGAGCCCAGGTTAATATTCTTATATCAATAATAATTGTATTTGGAATAATTTTTCTCAGGTATCTTCTTGTAAAGCTCGTTATACATAAAATGGAAGATCTGAATCTGAGATATCAATGGCGAAAGTTTTCATTATACATCTCTGTATTCATAATAGTTCTATTTCTAGCAACAAATTGGCTGGGGCTAATCGGTTCTGTAGGCACTTTTCTTGGATTGATGGTTGCAGGTATAGCGATAGCACTAAAGGATCCTATAGTAAACATAGCAGCCTGGCTTTTCATTTTAATAAGACAGCCCTTCAAAGTCGGTGATAGAATCCAAATTGGTAATAATTCAGGAGATGTAATTGATATCAGGATCTTTCAGTTTTCATTGATAGAAATAGGTAACTGGGTAGATGCCGATCAGAGCACCGGAAGGGTAATTCATATACCTAACGGAATTGTTTTTACTACTCCGCAATCAAATTATACTGCCGGGTTTGATCACATTTGGCATGAAATTCCCCTGCTAATTACTTTTGAGAGTAACTGGAAAAAAGCAAAAAATATTTTGACTGAAATTGTAAATAAAGAAGCAACGCAGATTACTGAAACGGCAGAGAAACAAATTAAAGCTGCGGCAAAAAAGTTTTTAATTTATTATTCAAAGTTGACCCCAATAGTTTATACATCAATTAAGGATAGCGGAGTACTTTTAACAATGAGATTTCTTTGCGATCCGAGGAAAAGGCGTACAACAGAGGAAGCGATACTTGAAGAAGTTTTAGAAGAATTTGGAAAATGTAAGGATATAGATTTTGCATACCCAACAACCCGCTTTTATGATAATCGTACAGAAGGTAAAGAAGAAACAAAACCTGCATCGGATAATTAAGATATATTGTAAATTAATTATAATAAATTGAAGTATGTGAAAACGATTAATTGTTTACACCGGATCCGTTTTTTAGAAACAACGATTTTTGTATATGAATAAAATTTTCAACAGTATAACAGGCTTTACAAAAAAACTCAAACCGCAGGTTAGCAGTAAGAATTCTGAGATAAAAAAATTTGGCGTATTTGGCGGAGTATTTACCCCCGATGTACTAACGATTCTTGGCGTTATAATGTTCCTCCGGTTAGGGTGGGTAGTAGGTAACGCCGGATTTCTTGGAGCAGTGGCAATAATTTTAATTGCAAAATTAATTACGATTTGTACCGCACTTTCACTTTCATCAATAACCTCAAATATTAAAATCGGAGCCGGTGGTGCATATTCAATAATATCAAAATCATTAGGATTAGAAGCGGGAGGAAGTATAGGAGTTCCGTTTTATATTTCTTTAACTCTTTCAGCCGCATTGTATATTATTGGTTTTACGGAAGGCTGGCTACTTATCTTTCCTTCCCATTCCCCAATAATTATTTCATCAATTTCTTGTCTAGTATTGTTAGCGATTTCATACACAAGTGCTCACTTTGCTATAAAAATACAATATTTTATTATGGTGATAATTGGATTGTCTTTAGTATCATTTATTCTTACTCCTTCAGAATCAGTAGATTCTTTTCATCTTGTAGGCTCTTTTGAAGATGGAGATTTTTTATTAGTGTTTGCTATATTCTTTCCTGCCGTAACCGGAATTATGGCAGGAGTAAACTTATCCGGCGATCTTAAAAATCCTCGTAAGGCAATTCCCCTCGGAACACTAAGTGCCATTGGTGTAACGATGCTTATTTATGTAGTTATAGCATATGTTGCCGCTAGTCACGTTTCACCCATAGAGTTGCGCAATAATCAAATGGTTATGGTAGAATATGCGTGGTGGGGTCCTTTAGTATTGCTCGGCATACTTGCAGCAACATTTTCATCTGCGCTTGGAAGCATGATTGGCGCACCGAGAATTTTGCAAGCACTTGCTGTACAAAAGACAGTTCCCTTTTCTAACTTTTTTAAAATTAAGGCAAGTAATAACGAACCCAGAAATGCTATCATATTCACCGCTGTCATAGTTGAACTTTCACTTGTTTTTGGAAATTTGGATGCCTTAGCAGCACTTATAACGATGTTTTTTTTAATCACCTACGGTGTAATAAATCTTGTTGTTTTCATACAGCAAAGCATGAAAATTATTAGTTTCCGCCCCGCATTTAAAATTCCCCAGTTTGTTTCCTTAACTGGAGCTCTCGGATGCTTATTTATTATGTTTCTTATAAATCCGTTGTTTAGCTTAGTGGGCTTCATCATAATTGTTGTTTTATATTTTTGGTTTGGAAAAAGAGGTTTAAAAGCCGAGGGGGGAGATATCCGCGGTGGAATGTTCCTTGTATTGGCAGAACGAGCTTCGCGTATTGCCGATAAATTCCCAAGACATCAAATCTCCTGGAAACCTGATTTACTTTTGCCAATAGATGATCCAAAAATATGGGCTGGCCCGCTTTTATTTATAAAAAACATTGCATATCCCTCCGGCAGCATTTTTGCTTTTACAGTTAGAGATTCAAATATAGAAGAAACCGAAAATGAACTGAATGAATTGCTTAAACCGATAAGAGATCAGAATCTCTCAGTTCATTCTGCAGTATTGGAAGATGCAGAGTTCTTGCACGGTGCACGCCTGGTAATCCAAACATTAAATGCGGGTGCGCTGCGTCCTAATACATTATTTTTAACCCTTGGTAGCGATAAAGATAATGATGGAATTATAGGAGAATTGGTAAACCAGTCAGAGAAACACCAACTGGGGATAATCATTTTGCGCCAGCATCCACGGGTAGCCTTTGGCATGCAAAAAAATGTTAACCTTTGGCTTAGAGATAAAAGCCCTAACTGGCATTTGGCTGTGTTGGTTGCCCTGCAGCTTCAGCTTAATTGGGATGGAAAGATAAATTTAATTACCTCTACAACTGAAGAGAATGAGAAGAAAAAGGCGCAGCACTTTCTTGAGCGACTTAGCGATCAAGCGCGTATGCCTTCTTTGACTGAATTCCATGTACTTACAGGAGACTTTAAATCAGTAATGAAAAAAGCCCCCGCCGCAGATATAAATGTTTTTGGGCTTGCGGGAAACTTACAATTAGATTTTATAAGAGAAGTTCCCGAACTAATTAATTCATCATGCTTGTTTATTAAAGATTCCGGTCACGAAAGCGCTCTTGCCTGATAAACAAATTCTCGCAGAACAATACCGGCAAATAAATTCACTCTAAACAGAGCTCTTTTTTCGAATCATTTTAATTACTATTTATGCGGCTTCCTTTGATGTATGATCACTCTCATCTTTATTCATAAATAAAGTTTGAGTTGGATATGCAAACTCAATTCCCTCTTCCTCAAATTTTTCATAAATCTTAAAGTTAATGGCTTGTTGAATATCCATATAGATACTGTATTCTGAACTTAGCACGTAGTATACGAATTCAAAATTAAGTGAGAAATCACCAAACACTTTAAAATGCCCCCGATCAAATTCAGCATCTTGTGCTTCAACTATAATCTGTTTAACTATTTCAGGTATAATTTTAAGCTTATCTGCAGTTGTCTGATAAGTTACACCTAATTGAAATAC
>CAZPSY010000098.1:0-6638 GCA_964589295.1 uncultured Ignavibacteriaceae bacterium | reverse complement strand
GTTTTGCTATTTGCTTGCTGGGATACTGAGCCATCATAACACTAACTTCAAGAACGATTGTCCATATCTTTACAGCATGACGATAACCGTTTATATCAAACTGCTTATTCTTCAAATTGTAAAATTTAACCAGGTTCAAAGAAGCAAGGTTGCAGGCAGTATCATCCAGGAACATATATTCACTGCAAGGATTTGAAGCTTTTATCTCACCATCTGCCGGGCAGGTATGCCACTCATTAATTGTTGTGTGAAATTGTATTCCGGGATCGGCGCAAGACCAGGCAGAGTATGCAATGTCATTCCAGAGATTTCTTGCTCTAATGGTATTACATGGCTTTGCTTTCCTGTTCTCCTTTTTCGCATTTCTTTTTTCAATCCGCCAGTAAAGATTCCAGTCCTCGTCATCAAGGACTGCATTCATATATTCATTTGTAACCCTTATCGAGTTATTTGAATTCTGACCTGAAACTGTAGCGTATGAATCGGAATTCCAGTCTGTATCGTAGACAGGAAATTCAATTGATTTATAGCCTTGTTTTGCAAGATGAATAACACGTTCGATGTAGTTGTTGGGAATCATTGCCCTGCGTGCATCCAGTACTGCTTGTTTTAATTTTTTATTAATATTCTTGTTGAACCTGTCGTTTTCAGGATGCTCTTCATAGCATGCTTTCATAATTTTATTCAACAGGCGGTTGGTTAATTTTGAACCTGCTACGAGAGATGCAACTTTCTGCTCTTCAATCACTTTCCAGTTTATGTATTCTTCAATATCGGGATGATCCATATCAAGGGTAACCATTTTTGCAGCTCTCCGGGTTGTACCGCCGGATTTGATTGCACCTGCAGACCGGTCTCCAATCTTAAGAAAAGACATTAAGCCGGAAGATTTACCGCCACCGCTAAGTGGTTCATTTGAACCTCTTAATTCTGAAAAATTTGATCCTGTTCCCGAACCATATTTAAAAAGTCTTGCTTCTCTTACCCAGAGATCCATAATACCGCCTTCATTAACCAGGTCGTCATTTACAGATTGAATAAAACAAGCATGCGGCTGTGGATGAGTGTATGCATCGGTAGATTGTGTCATCTTACCTGTTTTGTAATCTACATAAAAATGCCCTTGGGAAGGTCCGGATATTCCATATCCCCAGTTTAGCCCTGTGTTAAACCACTGCGGGCTGTTAGGTGCAGCCATCTGGTTTGCGAACATGTACATTATTTCATCATAAAATGCTTTTGCATCCTCTTCAGTATCAAAATAATCACCCTTCCAGCCCCAATAAGTCCAGCATCCTGCTAGCCGGTGAAAAACCTGTTTAGCATCCTTCTCAGAGGTGTACCTGTCATCTTCTGGCAGCTGTTTTATTTTTGCTTCATCTTCTTCTGATGGCTGAAGCCAATCGGGAACTCCTTCTTCGCTTATCTTCTTTAATAATTTTGGAACTCCTGCCTTTCTAAAATACTTCTGGGCAATTATATCGGTAGCAACCTGCGACCATTGTTCCGGCACTAAAACATCCTCCATCCTGAAGACAATAGAGCCATCAGGATTTTTAATTTCTGAGGTTCTTTTTTCAAATTTGATTGAAGAAAGAGGATCTTTACCGGCTTTGGTAAACAGTCGTTTTATCTGCATGCGGGTCTCCTGAAAAAAGTTTTAACGCTGGTTGCGTTTGGTTTGAAAATTAAATAAATGTCTATAGAATCAATGATGGAAACTGTCAATTGCCTACTTCGGATTTTTAGGTGAACTATTAAGATTCGGGGTTCGGGAAGAAGCTAAAAAAAAATATTTTAAGATGAAATAGGTAGCCGAACTTTTTAGTATTAATTTTTCCTACCCCGATCAGGTTAATGCTAACTTGGTAATATTTTTATCAATATCCAAATTTTATTTTACATAACAGAAAAGAAATTTTTTTAGTAGTTTATAAGCAGAACTATTTACCTAATTAATGGTCGCGGAATTGAGTAAGTGGAATACTTTCATCACAATTTATTGTGTGGCGTCTAAAAATATATCTAACTTTACTAGTCAATTTTGAATCAATTACGTACTTATGCCGGATAGCGAAAAAATAATTGAGATAAGTAATCTTACAAAAGATTTTAAAGAGATACGCGCTGTTGATAATCTTAACCTTAATGTATTAAAAGGAGACGTATTCGGATTCCTGGGGCCTAATGGTGCTGGTAAAAGTACCACCATAAGAATGCTGCTTTCCTTGATCTCCCCAAAAGAGGGATCAATAAAGATATTCGGAAAATCATTAGTTGAAAATAGAAATTCAATCTTAAGCAATGTTGGCGCAATTATAGAAAGCCCTGATTTTTACAATTATTTGTCAGCATATAAAAACCTGGAAATTTTGGGTAGGATTTCAGGCAAAGAAGTTACCGGGAAAAGGGTGATGGAAATGCTCGATTTGGTTGGGCTTAAAGATAGGTGTAAGAGCAAGGTAAAAACGTTTTCCCACGGTATGAAACAACGGCTTGGCATTGCGCAATCCCTTCTCCATAACCCCGATCTTATCATACTGGATGAACCTACAGTGGGACTCGATCCGCAGGGAATGAAGGAGATAAGAGATTTAATAAACCGTTTAAGCAAAGAGGAAAACAAAACCATCTTTCTTTCTTCTCACATCCTTTCTGAAGTTGAATTAGTTGCCAACAGGATGACTATTATCAATAAAGGTAAGACAATTGTTGAAGGAAAGGTTAAAGAGCTTCTTAACTCGGGGAATTTTAACGTTACATTTGAAATTGATAATGTTGATAAAGCAAAACAAGTATTAAACACCACTGCCTGGCTAGATAAAATTGTTTCCCAAACAAATAATAAGCTGGTTTTTTCACTCAGCAGTGATGAGATCGCTGGGCTGAACAAATACCTGGTAGAAAACAATCTGCTTGTAAGCGCGGTGGTTCCAACCAGGTCGCTTGAAGAATATTTTCTAAGCATAACCGGGAACGCCGACTGATGATTACTTTGGTAAGAATAGAACTGTATAAGATTTTCAAAAAATGGAGAACCTATATCGGTTTTATCGCAATTGGAATTCTTGTTCCTATTATCCAGGTTGCAATGCTTTATGAAGGAGAGCACTCAATAAATTTTGTAACCAGGGACATAAGGGAATCATTCGTATTTGTTGGGAATTTGCTGAACTCTTATTTTATATCATATATTATTCTAAATGCACTGGCAGTACATATTCCTTTTTTAATTACTTTGGTTGCAGCAGACCTGCTTGCGGGAGAAGCTTCTGCGGGGACTTACCGTTTGCTGGTTCCACGCCCGGTTTCAAGAATGAAGATTGTAACCTCAAAGTTTTTTGCCGGGGCTATTTACACTAACTTTTTAATACTATGGCTGGCGGTCATCAGTCTTGGATTGGGTGTTATAATATTTGGTGTAGGTGAACTTATTGTTTTAAAATCAGGTACAATAATCATCTTTGAAAAAAGCGACGTGTTCTGGCGATTTTTGCTTGCATACGGTTATGCTTCTCTTGGAATGACGGTTGTTTGTAGTTTAGCGTTATTGTTTTCTTCCCTGGTTGAAAATGCAATTGGTCCAATAATTTCAACTATGGCAGTAATTATAATTTTTATAATCATTTCAGCAATAAATATCGATTTGTTCAAAGGAATTAAGCCGTACCTGTTTACAAGTTATATTTTAAACTGGAGAGAATTTTTTAACGATCCGGTTGATACATTTGAAATTATTAAATCAGTTCTAATTCTTGCAGGGCATATTGTACTCTTTTTTAGTTTAACAGCATTTATCTTCAGAAAAAAAGATATTTTGAGTTAAAGGTAATTACTATGTTTAGAAAAATTTTGTTTTTAATACTGCTCTTTTCAGTTACGGGATTTTCTCAAAGCAAAGATCCTGATGAAATCCTTGATAATGTTATTAAAGCTTTTGAAGAAATTGAAGATTACGTTGTTGATGTAAATATTAAGGTGGATGTTGCTTTTTTAAAAGTTCCCGAAGCAAATGCAAAAATTTATTTTAAACAGCCGGATAAAATTCATATGGAATCTGAAGGATTTGCTTTACTGCCAAAACAGGGAATGAATTTTTCGCCGCTAGGGTTTTTAAAAACAGATTATACTGCACTTTACGAAAAAGAAGTTGAGCTGAATGGAACAAATGTTTCAGTTCTTAAAGTTATTCCGCTGGATGAAAGATCGGATGTGATTTTAAGTACCTTCTGGATAGATCAAGCTACTAACAGGATTATGAAAGTTGAATCTTCCAGGAGACCAGGCGGTACTTTTTCCATCGATCTAACATATACTGAGGATAAACCCGATTTTCTTCTGCCGGCATCGATGGTTTTTACTTTTGCTATCGATGATATGCAGTTCCCAACCGGGATTACAGGTGATTCGAATTCTGAAAGCAATAATGAAAATGAGGAAGGGGATAAAGACAAAACGGGGAAAGTTTATATCAATTATTCAAATTACAAAATCAACCAGGGACTTTCTGATGATTTGTTTGAAGATGAAAAAGAATAGCTACACTTCACTTTCCTGATTATACTACACTCTTCTTTAAACTTTATTAATATAATTTTAACCTAAAATTAAGGTTTTTCTTATTATGAAGGACGGCCGGACAAACAACTATATAATGAATGTGAGGGCAAAACATTACTTACAAAAATTGCCCGGCCGTCACTAACCTGGTCACTATAGGAGGCTACTCTACATAAGAGGTGTGACCAGATTTGGGAGAAGATTGTCAGAGTTTCTATATTCTGACTATGTCAAGATTGTAATAATCGGCTACTCAAAAAAAGTCAAGAATTTTTCAAGTATTTTATTAGCCAGTAAAAAATTGCCTCACTATATATTTGCTGGGAAATAACTTAATAGTTTAAGATATGCTGATAGCTGCCCCCTGTGGTGTATCTCGTGGTCACGGTTACTGCGATTATTTAACAGCCAGATTGTTACTCACGTATCAAATTGCTCTGTATAATGAATATCGTAATAAACCAGTATTGGTCAAATATCAGTTTAATTGTTTTAGTTGTTTGGTATGATGAACGTAGTGATTTATCAATACATCAACCCATTCAATAAATCGCTTCTCCTCATCTATTTCTTTTTGTCTCAACGTGGATATAAAACCTGATAATTCTGTTTGCGCAGTTTTTAATTCCAATACTATTTGATCCCAGTCTAAATGCTTGCGCGATTCAACCGCAGATTTATTAAATGAGTCAATATCATAGTTATCATCAACATCAGGATTTGTAAGAAAAGCTTTAAGTTGATTTACTATCTCAACTTCCCATCCAACAATGTGTGATAAAATTTCTTTAGCAGACCATTTACCATTTGCTATTTTTATATCACGAATTTTAGTATTCAAACCTTCAATTACCTGGTTGAATTCTTTTTCAACTGTATATAAGTTCTCACAAAGCTTTAACCACTCAGACCATTGTAAATCATTTGATTTCAAGATATTCAGTTCCTGTTTGATTTATCTTTGCGTTGTAAAAATGTAAAATATCCTTCTTCATTATTTTTATCATCTTTAATCCATTTCGAAATAATCATATACTCTTCCCGCAATAACTTATTTACTTTTGGGGAATATGATGGATAGTCTGCCGGTTCATTTGAAAACTCACGGCTAAAAATAAAGTAGGTTGGCTGCTTCGATAAAGTGTATAATAAATCTATTTTTTCGTGACCGGGAAATCCCTTTCCAAGATCCTCAAAATCCATTTTAGCAATTACAGGATCTACAAGTCCATGGAAATCGTAAACCTTAAGATCAGAGTAAAAGGAAATTGCTCCTATTGCATCTGTTGCAAGTGATTCATCATCACTTTGTTTATACTGATTAAAGAACTTCCCAATTAGTGTGAGTCTGTTTGAGTGCCACCGCTCTGTACAAACTCCCTGGTATTGCCCATGCGTTATTCCGGGCTTGTGAAAAAAGACCTTTTCTAATGGAGTAGATTGAAGTATTGTACCGATTAAAGCTATAAGAATGAATAATACAGCCAAAGAATTATTACTTAATTTTTGCCCGGAATTTTTCATATGATTAAAACCTGACGCAACTAAGATATAAATGAATGGAAGAACCGGGACAAAGAACCTGTACATTGCCATGTAATCCCCGCCAACTAATATTATGTAGAAAATATAAACAGAGCAGAATAATGCACAAAACATCAAACTAAAACTGCTGCTACTAAAGTGTTTACGTAACCATTCAGATATTGAAAACTTTTTAATCTTTAGCATCCCTTTCTTTTTCCAGAAGAGGTGGAGCAGCAGCGGCAGGAATGGCAAAATGAAATGAAGAGAAAAATAAATTAAATATTTTAATCCCCTGAACCATTGATGGAATGTACCGCCCGTCTTCGCATAAAAAGTTAGTGGAAGTAAAAATCCAAAATAAGAATATCGCCAGGTAAAGTAGATAATGAAAGGAACTAAATAAACTAAAACTCCCACGATTAAAGGTTTTTTATTTCTTCCTAATTTTTCCTTCTTCAAATAAAAAATTATATGAGAGAAGAGCATCAATAGAAAAATTCCGAATCCTTCAGGTCTGGTTAATGTTGCAAGAAAGCAGAATAAAAAAGATA
>CAZPSY010000097.1:0-6662 GCA_964589295.1 uncultured Ignavibacteriaceae bacterium | reverse complement strand
CTCTGTGAAAAAAATGGTGGTAAAGTTTTAGTTAAACCAAAAGAAATGAGTGGCTATGGAAGGTATTGTGTTATTGAAGATCCTGCAGGAGCAGTTTGTGCACTATTTACTCCGAGTTAAAGTGTTGCAATTATTAAAGCATAATATAAACCACACCTCAAATTAAATTTACGATGGAAGAATACCGCAAGAAAATAAATAAAATTGATTCTGAAATTATCAAGCTGTTGGCAAAGAGAAGAGACCTTAGCAGAGAGATAATCCGTTTAAAGAATGAAAATAAAAGCTCTATACGCGATAAAACCCGCGAGAATGAATTGCTCGCCCATTTAACCGATTTGGGGGAAAAAGAGGGATTGGATTCCAACTTTGTTAAAAAAGTATTCCACGAAATAATTGATGACTCGGTAAAACTTCAGAATAAGATTTTGAAACAGAAAAGCTAGTAGGTGATGGCGGGCATCCTTAAACTTTTAATTAATTTAGAATCTTAACGGTTGTCCTTTCAAAACTATATAAAAAGTGAGTTTTCATCCCATATCCTTAATTCTCAGACAATAGGAATGGTTTTTGATAAACCATCCTATTATTAAATTTTATGGAGAAAAGATAATGAAGGGATTTCTCACTTTACTTTTTTTAGCTGCTCTTGGGTTTGGCGCCTACTATTATTTCTTCGAGTATTCAAATAGCAAGGTAGAAGTTACCGGTAATATTAAGGTTCACCAGGGAGATAATATGGACATTAACGCTCCGCGAGTTGGCGCACCGCTCTATACAGTTGTTGTACAGGGAGAGGCAACTAACAATTCTGAAGAACCGTTAAAGAACGTTATTGTCAAATATAAAGTTGCGGGTCAAAGTACAACCGCAATTATTTTTGATCTGGCTCCCGGGCAAAAAGTTCCCTTTATAACCAAAGGCATCAGGACAAAAGCATTGAACCCTTCATTTTATTTTGAAGGTGTTCAGCATGATTAACAATTCTTATCTTTAATATTTATTTATAAATGGTAAGATTGTTTTTATAACAGTATCGATCAGTGGGATAGGAAATCAAATAACAATCGAGCTGGCAGATAGGGGAATGGTGGTTGTGGAAGAGTTCATTTCAAAAACTAAAAACAATAATTAAATTCCGGCAGGTTAATAGTTAGTTATATAAACATAAAAAAATGAATAAAGTAATCAGGGTTTTTAAGATATTAACATTTGTTTTACTGTTTTTATTATTTTCAAATGAAAATGTTTTTTCACAAGATTCAATCTTGGATACAGTTTACGTTACCGCTGAAAAACATAAAACTCTCGAGGAACAAATAATAGAGAAAGCTAGAACTGACATTGCAAACGGCGAGGTGAATCTATTTTCTTACGGTTGGTCCGTCCTAAATATTGATGAAGTTGAACTAAAAAAATTATCTACTAAATATGGTTTTGAATTTGAAAAACGTGGATGTGTTCGTTCTGCAATTGACAGGATATATGAAGATGAAGTGATGCTTTATTTAAATTTACGAAATGGTAAAGGTTGGTTGGATAAATTTCAAGAAGAAGCAGAAAAACTTATTACATATCCCACTTTACCTCAACAAAAATAAAATTAGTTCTTAAAATGTTTGTATAACCTTATGAATCAACCAAACAACATATTAAAAAACATTCCTAAAATTTTTCTGCTGAACTACTTGAAATCTTAATACTTGTTTTACTGATAAATAACTGCATTTGGATAGAAAGCTGCCCATGCAAACCAGTACGAAATAAATGATTTTGTTGCTTCCAGAAGAGTTCCCGCCCTTGGTCCTTCAACAGCTTCACCAAATACATTCCATTTGTTTCCTTCACCATCAACCATAATTATAGGCAATTCATTTTGCACAGCAGTGAACTCCAATAATGTTCCGTCATCCAATTCACGATTATATGCAACTGCAAAGTTTTTTCCTTTACTTACTGCAGTAACATGTTTTAAACCTGAAAAGCTATTGTTTATAACAGTGATATCTTCACCAAACGAATCTATTGAGTAGGTTATGGTTGATTCGCCAACAATTATTCCAAGCACCCTGGCTTTTTTGTGCAGCCGGTTATCTTCGCCGTTTACCGGGAAGAGCAAATCGTTATTGGTTCTATATCCACCGTAAGGATAAGTTCCATAAGAACGGGAAAAGCCCGTATTTGTAGAAAGGATTTGTGAATTTGGGTACATCTCTTTCCATGTTTTAAAAGTTGTTTCAACCAGCTTGCTCGTTTCAATTTCTTGCCCGATCAGGTTACCGTTTACAGATTTTATCATCATCTGGGACCAGTTGCTTTGGCTTCCTCTATCATAAGGAATTAGGTTAGTATTATACAGCAATCCTGAAACGCCGAATGTGGACCCCCCGGCCAATCCATCCCTGTTCCATGCGATTGCAGAGCCCGTTAAAGGGCAGTAAGTTAATGCGATTTCTTTTCCGTTTACTTCATCGTTTACTATTTCATGCCAATCTAATATTGGGTGAGGATATGAGCGCACAACGGTTCCGTTTTTAAAACCTACTACAAGATCCTTGTCTGTTAGATAAGAAGCGCTGCTCAGATTTGTAAATTGCGGATTATCAATTGAAGGGATACCATCTCTTCCCGGTCCTCCATCAAAAACCTGATCCTTTGGAATGAGCCAATCGCCTGATAAATCCGCTGAATCCACAGTATCGCAGGCAGTAAAATAAATCAGGAAGAAAAATGCTGATAAATAAAATATATGTTTCACTTGATCCTCTAAACGTTTAACAATTAATTATTCCATCAAATTGATATTATAAATTATACCCAGCGATGCAGTGTAGGTAGTTGTTAATTGTGTGCCGCCGAGATTTCTGTAAACGGGTAACTGCCCGCTTAGCCTTGCTGTAAAGTGATCGCTTAGCTTTCCGTTTATACCGGGAACTATGTACAACCAATTGCCGCTGGTATTTGGAACTTCTGCACCATCAAAATTATCTTTAGTAGTATTTCTGTATCTAAGCATTAAAGTGAAATCAATAAATGTATCTGTTCTGTAACCTGCACCGAGGTTTATAAAAAGTTCGTTGCCAAATGAATAGCCCTGCTGAAAGCTTGCCCCAAAACGATTGTTTGTCCCGTTTGTTCTGTAAGAAATATTAAGAAAAATATTGAGCGGAATTACTGGTAAAAATCCTTTCGAAGCATATCCCCACATTATTCCATCCCACGAACCGGAACCGGGCTGCATATCTGCAGGAATTAATATTCCACCCGAGAGCAGAGTTGAGTTTCCAATCGGAAGTTTTAATCCTCCCCCAATTGAAAGCTCGAACTGGTTAACAAAATCAAGCGGTACAATATTATATTTTAATAGAAGTACCCCATCACTCAAACCGCTTGTGTTTAAGTTGCTGGATAAATTACCGTAGGTTGAAATGTCTCTGCTTTGATTTACAAAAGTAAAAAGAGTTGAAACTGAAAACCTTTCTGAGATCCCGTAATTTGCTTCAAGTATAAAAGAGTTTACAGTTCTTTTTCTAAAATCATCATCTAAGCGTGTTGAACCTGAATAAACATCTTTTAATACATTCAGCTCGTATGTTAAACCAACCTGTAATTCACCTCTATAAACATTAGAAACTTCCAGTGATCCTAAAAGTGGTGATCCTGCAGAGCAGCATGCCTGTCCTTTTATATTTGTTGAAGCAAATACTAATAGCGGAACTAACAATAATATTTTCATTACAGACCTGTTCATTTCTGATTTTGATAATAATTCGAAGTGGTTACTAAAAATGTCATCCCGCAGACACTACTCTTTTAGTGACCATAGATTAAAAGTGATTTGTATCACCACTTTTACATTTTATTATTGAATTGCGAGAGAAGTGTCTTCTGCAAGTCAGCATAAATCTATTAACCGATTTATTTTGGCTGCGTAAAGAAAAGAATTGTAGTTATATAAGAGGAATTGCAAATGAACAGGAAACAAAAAATTGTATTACTTACCGGGCTTACTATAATTGGCGCCGCCTTAATTTTCTGGTTAACCAGCGGCGCAGAGATATTTACAAAAACAGCAGTCCTCGTAGAAAAACAAGATCAACTTTTCGGAACTACTTATAAAGAGTGGGAAAATAAATTTATACCAGGATTAGATATAACTGCTGCTTTTACAGTTTTATCAATAATCACATCATCAGTTTTAATTTACTTATTTAAAAACAAACGAAAGGAATCAGTATGAAAACGATCATCAGATCATTTGTTGCAAGTCTGCTTATTACGGCAATTGTACTAGCCGGAGGTTTCAATGTAAAAGCAACCGGCAACCAAACATTCTCATTCAAGGATAAGATGAGACGGAACCAGGCAACTTTCTTCAGCACAACTCCGCTTGAAGATATTTCCGGTATGAGTTCCGATGTAATGGGAAGTGTAACCTTCGATGTGCAGGATATTGAAAACACATTGGAAGGTGAGATAATAATTTCCACCGCATCGTTAAAATCTGGAATTGATTTAAGGGATGAGCATATAAGAAGCGCCGACTGGCTTAATGCGGAACAATTTCCTGAAATAACATTTAAGATTACAGGTGTGGAAAATCTTAATGAAGTAAAAGAAAATATGCTTACTGCCAGGGTTATAGGTGAGTTTACATGTCACGGTATTACAAAAGAAGTTAACTCTGATGTTACACTTACTTACCTGGATGAAAACGAGATGACAAAAATGAAAATGCCAGGAGACTTGCTTGGTGCAAGAGCAGAGTTTAACATAAAACTTTCTGATTTCGGTGTACAGCACATGGCGCTCGGTAAAAAAGTTGCAGATAATATTGAAATAAAAGTGAATATTGTGGGATCAAATAAGATGTAAACCCCTCCTGCAGATACGATAAACCATGGATGCTCTCCTATGGTGAAGCCCTGCTAACGCGGGGCTTTTTATTTTCTTAACTTAGCTACTATCCCAACTCTCTCTAAAAATTTTTCTTCATCAATTTCACCGTAAGAATATAACTCGTCGTCAATAAAGAGTGCGGGCACAATTACAATTCCTTCCGGACGGGTTTCCTGGAGATCTTCAATAGTTATATTAATATCTTTCCTGTTTCCCAGCAGCCATTCAACCTGTGATTTTACACGCTTGCAGGCGGGACAGTTTTTTGTTACAAAAAGAGTAATATTCATAAATGGAAAGGTAGCTATCTTAAGCCAGGGCTTTTGTCTGCAGGATGACAGAAGTTTTCTTAACCCGTTTTCTTTACAAGTTCATCACGTTTCATTACAATCAGTTTCTTCCTGTCGAAGTTTATTACTTTCTTCTCCCTTAAATCTGTTAGGATGGAATTAACTGTCTGGCGCGAAGTAGCGGTAAGCTCTGCAATATCCTGGTGTTTAAGGAACGGCTTTATAAAAATTTCGTCACCAATCTTTTTGCCATTTTCATCTGCAAGTTTTAGTATGAAGGAAGTTACCCTCTGTTCGGCATCTTTAAATACCAGCCCTTCAATTCTTTCGGAATAGCGCTTTAGTTTCAAACCAATCAACTTGGTCATTTTTAAATTAAGTCCCTGGTTCTGTTCAACAAAACTTTTGAACTCATCTTTATTAATTGCACAAACAAGGCAGTCATCTAAAGCGGTTGCAAATTCATTTCTTTCCATTTCGCCAAGGTAAGCCATCTCACCAAAAACCTCGCCCATATTTACAAGGGCTAATATCATCTCTTTTCCATCCCCGGAAATTCTTGTAAGCTTAACTCTTCCTTTTTTCAGGAAAAAAAGTGAGCTCGATGGTTCCTGCGGAAAATAGATTGGCTGGTTTTTGCCAATATCCTGCATGGAAGTTATTCGGTTTAGTTCTTCCAAACTTTCCTGGTTTAATTCTTTGAAGAGATTAAAGTTTTCTAAATACCAGAATTTTGTCATCTCTGCCATAGATTTCTCCTGGAAATAATTTATTAGCTTGAGCAATTAAGGTGATAATTAAAAATATAAAATGATTAGATATAATAAAAGACAGGAAGTGTGCTTTTTTGTAAATCACTAAAAATTAGAGGAGGCTAATTCGATTTCTTCTCAGCAGATTTTTTTATCGCTTTAATCATCCCGCCAAAAATTAATCCGTGCAACGGATAAATTGGATACCAATACAACAATCCCCATAATCCTTTTGGTTCAAAGAATGCTGTTTGTGTTAAAGTTGATTTATTATCACCACTATTTTTTACCTGGAACTGAAGCCATGCTTTTCCGGGTAACTTCATTTCTGCACGAAGGCGCAGCAGTTTGTTTTTTTCAATTTCTTCAACGCGCCAGAAATCAAGTGGATCTCCAGGTAGTAATTCTGTTTCACTTCTTCTGCCTCTTCTTAGTCCAACGCCACCTACTAAGAGATCCATGTAACCACGAATTCTCCATAAAAAATTTGCATACCACCCATTCTTTCCGCCAAGTGAAGTGAACGCTTTGAAGGTTGAATCAACATTTGCATTGACGACAATTTCTCTTTTTTCAATTATCATCCCTTCTTTTTGTGTAAGATGAACAGGGGTTGCTGAATCTTTCACGCCCGAAGAATAAGAACTGAACCAAATGGTTTCGGTCTTACCTTCTTTGTTTCTTTGTAATGCAAGTTCGACAGCTTCACGGTAAGAGAGGG
>CAZPSY010000096.1:0-6702 GCA_964589295.1 uncultured Ignavibacteriaceae bacterium | reverse complement strand
ATATTTATTGCTGTATTAACCGGAAACCAGGCATTCGAAGCTTATCAACATTGGGATGAAGCCAGCAGTAACATTTTTAATTCGCATCAGTTCTATGCAAACATAACAACCTGGTTTTTTGTTTTTGTTGCTGTGTTTCGAACGTTTCTTGTTGTGAAGAAAAAATTTAGTGGAGTCATTAAATATTTATTTATTCTGTTTGCAGTGATTGGCATTTTCTTCATTTATAAAACTGCTGAATTCGGTGGCGAAATGATAAATAAATTTGGTATTGGGACAGAATATAAAAATGAACAGATGCAAAATGACTTTTGACTATTTGAGCAAAATAATTTCAGGACAAAATGTTTTTTTGTATTTTTTGATTGATAATAAACCCGGCAAATGAGAAAAACCATTTTAATTTTCTTATTAATGTTTCCTTCAGTATTAATTGCTGAAAAACTTCCTGCAAGTAAAGCAGAGGGAGTTTTTATTGCTGTGGGCGTTGGTCCGCGGCTTCCCGTGGGAAGCTTCTCCACCTCTACCGATCTTGGTTACGGGTTCAACCTTGAACTTTCTTACACAGACAGCGATTATCTTCCATTTTTTGTTTTTGGCCGGATAGGGTTAGAACAGTATCCTGGTTCGCTGGATTTTTACCAGGGAACAGATTATTCCAACCTTTCCACAAGATCGATACCCATACAGGTTGGAGTCCGTTATTTCCTAAGTCCTCTTTTTGATGATATTGTTCCACTTATTCCCGTGCTGGAGCTAGCTGCTTCGTATTCTTTTATACAAAAACTACATGAATTTAAGATCGGTTCAGGAAGAACAAATTTTAAAGAAGATATATCTGCATTTGGAGGGAGTGCGGGGATTGGCATCTCAATGTTTATACTTGAGATAATAGCTTCCTACAATTATTATAAATCAAACCAGTACTTTGCTTTCAATTTAAATGTAAGATTACCTTTATTAATAAATTTTTAAGAGAATAATATGAATTACGAAAACCTTTTACTCGAAATAAAAGAACTTGTTGCAACTGTAACAGTTAATCGTCCTGATAAACTTAATGCACTTAACAATCAAACCATCAAGGAATTAAGCGCGGCGTTTGATGAGTTAAATAAAAATGATAGTGTTTCGGTTATTATTTTAACAGGCAGCGGTGAGAAAGCTTTTGTTGCAGGAGCGGATATCAAAGAACTGAATTCACTCGATATGATAACTGCAAAAGAGTTTGCAGAATTTGGGCAATCGGTTTTTTCTAAAATTGAAAAATCCGAAAAACCTGTTATTGCTGCAGTAAACGGTTTTGCACTTGGCGGAGGCTGCGAACTTGCACTTGCTTGCCACATAAGGCTTGCAAGCGATAATGTTAAGTTTGGGCAGCCGGAAGTAAACCTTGGAATAATTCCGGGTTACGGCGGAACGCAACGTTTAACCCGGCAGATAAATTCGGGCAGGGCAGCAGAATACATTCTTACCGGCGATATGATTGATGCTAACGAAGCGCTGCGGCTCGGGTTGGTAAACCATGTTTATCCGCAATCGGAATTGATGGAAAATGCCATGAAACTAGCAGTAAAAATTGCAAGCAAGGGGCGACAGGCAATTCGAAATGCATTAAAAGCAATTAAAGCTGTTGATAATATGCCGCTTGCTGAAGGTTTAAAATTTGAAGCTGATCTATTTGCGCTTTGCTGCGGAACGGAAGATTTTAAAGAAGGTACTGCTGCTTTCCTGGAAAAAAGAAAACCTGCATTTAAAAATAGGTAATAAAATTTGTTAGTTAATACTTAAATGATTTCTCCAGATGCAAAAAGAAGATCGGTATACATACTTTTTGCTGTTGCAATTCTTCTGCTTGCTTTAAATTTATTCCTGCACAAACTGCTGCCTAAAACCAACCCGGAACGCGAAGCATTAATATTAAGCGGATTGGAAATTAACAATCGCTTTTTACAGGCAGTTAATAATTTTGGTTTAGAAGAAGATTGGATAGTTGTAAGGGAATTATCAAACAAACCTGATTCACTTTTTTCATCCTATACAATAAAACTCCCGCCTGATCTTCCAATTCCTGTGCTGATTAGTGAGGTTAGTACCGAGCTTTCCAGCGACAGTGTTGAAATAAAATCATTTGAAAAAAAAATGGGCGGTAAGACAAAATTGGAAATATACTCCGGCGGCTTGCTTAAACTAACTGCTGATATTGATTATGATAAAGAGCTTGTACGTAAAAGAGGATCGGTTGGATTTTTAATAGAAAATATTTCGTTTGATGATCAGGAAGATTCATTATTGTTCGATGTGCCCGAATCATTTGCAGTTTTACTAATTCCATCTAAAGAAAATAAAAAACACAGCAAATTTATTTTGAATAAAAGCAAAGAATTTGCTCTTCTTTTAGATGATGAAATTGATGACCTTAAATTTAAATTAAGTGAAGGTTATCCAAACAGCAGGATTTTAAATTCTGTTAAAGCAATAATAGGTTCTTTTTCTAATGCAATATTTTTTGTTTTTGATGATGAATCGGAACTTTTTCGTTCGAAAGTTTTCCCGGTAATTTCAGCCGAACTAGAAAAACGGAATATAAAATTGTTGCTTAAAAGTGAATTCTATCAATTGGAAAATAACGAAGAGAAAGATATAAATACCAGCTTTGATAGTTTAATAAAAGATCTAGGTGAAGAAAAATTGTTCATTCTTTCTAACGTAGAAGAGTTCCGATTGTTACTACCCGAAATAGCAAGATACAGGAAGGTGGGTTTTAAATTTATTAATCCTTCGCTAATTAAAAATTAATTAACTTAACTTATTTCCGGAAGCTGCTGGTAATTTAACTTTACTATCTCACCATATTTATCTGTTTTTAATTGCTCACTTATTTTTTTATAATCCCCAACTAAAACAGTTAACAACGAACCGGGTAAGATACTTTTACTTGCTGCTTCGTTTACTTCCGGCAGTTTAACACTTTTAATATTTTGAATATATGTTTCAAAATAATCATCCGACAGACCATAAATTATTTTGCCAACAAAATTAGAAGCAACCTGCCCGTAACTTTCAAAGTTTGCCGGAAACTTTCTGATAACAGATGATTTTACAAATTCCAGTTCTTCTTCATTCACCCCGTTTTTAATTTCATTTAATTCGGAAGAAATTTCATTAAGCGCATTTGCAGTATTTTCAATTCCTACTGAAGTTGAAACATAAAAAAATCCGGCATCCTTGTAGTAATTAAATCTTGAAGAAGCCCCATAAGTATAACCATGCTTTTCTCTTAAGTTAAGATTTATCCTGCTGGTAAACTGTCCGCCCAAAACTAAATTGAACATAAGCTTGTTAAAGTAATCCTTATTATCTCTTTTAGAAGTTAAGTGCCCGGTTCTTATTTCGGTTTGCACCGAATCTTTTTTATCAATTATAAAAAGTTTTTTGTCGTTTAAGTTCAATTCGCTCTTAATAACCTTTTGTTTAATTCTAATATTCCATTCATCTGAAAAAATATTTAAAGATGATCTTAATTCGTTTTCGTTAATGCTGCCCACAATGACAATAGCAGCATTTTCAGCACCAAAATAACTAGAATAATATTTTTTAAGATCATTATTGGATATTGAGTTTACTGTTGAATCAAATCCGGGAATTGGAGAAGCGTAGGGATCACCTTTACCAAAAAGCAAAAATTCAAATGATGTGTTGGCAACATATTCCGGTTCATCTCTAAACTGTAGCAGCCTTGTTAAGACTTTACGTTTTTCTCTCTCAAAATCTTTTTCGTTAAAGTGCGGCGACAGCAGAACTTTTTTAAATAGCTCAAAGCCTTTATCAAAATGTTCTGCAAGAACCTGTAAAGTTATATAAATAGAATCGTCATCGCTGTAAACTGAAAAGTGAGCCCCGATTAAATCTATTTCATCACTTAACTGAAGAGCGTTATATTCTCCGGCACCTTCATCTATGCACATTGAAACAAGATTTGCAAGCCCTTTAAGTTTTACAGGATCGAATCTACTGCCGCTGTTGATAACCAGGTTTATTCTTACTATCGGCAGTTCAGGTTTTGGAATGAAGTAAACCTCTAATCCATTATTCAGTTTATAGTTATGGAAGTTCGGCGGGTTAAAATTAATTTTATTTCCCGGCTGAGGTTTATTTTTTCTGTTTAACGTCATATTTATTTATCAGGCACTATTCTGATTTCTAAGTTTGGTTTAGTTAAATATTTTTCTGCTGCGTTTATAACTTTCCTTTCATCAACAATATTATACCTGTTTAAATCAAAATTGAATGAGTTTGGTTCGTTCAGATGAAAGTTATACATATTAAGCTGGTCAGCCAGCAGATCCAGCTTTTGAAGTGAAAAGATAAAGCTAGAATTAATGCTGTTCCTTGCTTTTTCCATTTCGCGGGGTTTTATTCCGTCGCTAGTCAATTTTTCTATTTCATTCATCACTTCAGTTTTTAGTTTATCCAGTGTAATTCCGGGTTTAGCAGTTATTATTACTATGTAATGTCCTGCGTACTTGCCGGAGAACTGAAAAGTAGTAACATCCTGTGCATATTCTTTTTCGAATACGAGTAGTTTATGTAATCTCGAATTTTTTGAACCGCTTAAAATATCAGAAAGAATATCAAGCGCTGCATCATCTTCTCCATAAAGTTTATCTGAATGCCATGCAAGATAAAGCCGTTCAAGTTGTACTTTGTCTTTATGAGTTATCAAGATATTTTCTTTTAGCTGATTGGTTTCACAAACAGGCTCTTCTATTTCCGCCCCCGGCTCAATTGTTCCAAAGTATTTCTCGATAAAATCTTTGGTTTTGTCAAAATCAATATCACCCGCAACAACTAAACTGGAATTATTAGGTGTGTAAAACTTTTTGAAAAATCCTGATACATCTTCTAAAGTATAGCTGGTTATGTCTTTTAAAAATCCTATGGTTGGCCAGTTGTAAGGATGGTTTTTGCTATAAAGGTTTGTAATTAAAAGTTCCCAGGCAAGCCCGTACGGCTGGTTATCGTATCTTTCAAGCCGTTCATTTTTTACAACATCTTTCTGGTTATTTAATTTTTCCTGATCAAGCGCAGGTAAAAGATAACCCATTCTATCAGATTCCAGCCAGAGTGCCATTTCTAAAAAGTTTGAAGGAAGTTTTTCATAGTAATTTGTTCTATCATAACTGGTGGAGCCGTTTAGAGTTCCTCCTGCTTCTTGTATATAGCGGAAATGCATTTCCTTTGGAACATTCTGTGAACCCTGGAACATCATATGCTCAAAGAGGTGAGCAATTCCTGTTTTGCCTTTGCTGTCGTTTGCTGAACCTACTCTATACCACAGGTTTACCGCTACAAGCGATGAGTTGTTATTTCTATGAAGAATAACTTCCAGCCCGTTGGCAAGTTTATATTTTTCATATTCTATATTTAATAATTCCATATTCGGGATTTTTTCATTTTCTATTTTAAAATATATTCTATCCTCTTCAAATCACCATCAATATTTTTTGCAGGAGTGCAATTAAATATTTTACAAAGAAGGGGATAAATATCAATATTATTTATAGTCCCGGTTTTGTAATTCTGTTTGAATGATGGTCCCGCAGCAATAAATACTCCGTGCATATCTATATGAAAATTATCGTAGCCATGATTTCCCTTTGAAGGATATGGATGTTCTTTTATCCTCTCAAGCTGCTCATGGTTAATAAGACTCCAACCAACATCAGCAATTAGAACCAGGTCGCCAATTAAATCATTTTTTGAAAAGTGAAAATATTCCGGAATATCTTCTCTTTTATAAACATTAAAATGATTTTCTTCCTCTTTTAAGATATTGTAGATTTTTTCTGTATCCTCTTCTTCAGAATAGATCAACATAAAAGGACCAGTGTTGGAAAATAAATAATCATAATCATTTAGCATTTCATCAACAATTATTAATCTTTCTGGGCTAACTTCAGTCATTCCATGATCAGAGGAGACAATGATATTTATACTGTCTAACAAATTTATTTTTTTAAATCCTTCATTCAGTATGCCAACTAAAGTATCTAATTGAGCAATTGCAACATTTATCTCTTCAGATTCTGGTCCGTAATTATGTCCAACTCCATCAATGAGATCAAAATAGAGTGTAACAAAATGCGGTCGTTCTTCATAAGGCAGGTTAAACCAATCCAACACTGCAGTTATTCTATCGGCATAAGGTCGGTTATGCTCATAAACATGAAAATAATCAGGACGTTTACCCGGGTCATCAAGATCTGATGAAGGCCAGAAGTAGCTGGCGGTTATTATTCCATGTTTCCCTGCAGTTTCCCAAAAAGCTTCTCCCTTGTACCATTTACTATTAAGTGCAATGGATTTATCCCACATTTTGTATTCATCATTATTTTCAATATCAATAAACTCATTTGCAATTATCCCATGGTTTTCCGGGTACATTCCTGTAATTATTGAAATATGATTTGGAAATGTCTTTGTAGGAAAAACCGGTCTTAATGAAGAAGCAGTAACACCCTTTTCGCTAAGTTCACTTATGTTTGGAGAGATGTCACGCTGTACATAATCCCACTTTAGTCCATCAAAAGAAATAAGGAGAACGTACGGCTGCGGTTGTGCTTTTACGAAGCAAACAGCTAAGAAGAATAAAAAGAGAAATATTTTTAGTTTTGGTTTAGCCGGATTCATAATTTATAA
>CAZPSY010000095.1:0-6706 GCA_964589295.1 uncultured Ignavibacteriaceae bacterium | reverse complement strand
TTAATTATTTATTCTATTTGAAAGTAACGTTTTAAAAAAACTGTGGGATGTTAGTTGTTAAACGGTAACTGTTGGTATTTGCAGAAGGTTAATCTTTTTAAAATAAAAATAGAGGGGGGATGAATTATTTTTCTTTGTAGTTCAGACTTTTAGCATTTTTGTTTTATTCCACTCAGACATAGCTTCGCTAAAGGGTTCCAAAGCACGTGGTATTGCGCCGTGTAGATATGAGATTAAAATACCATAATTAACAATCGGGATTTCCATCAGGCGGGCTTGCTTTAATCGAACCTGCATAGATTTCCTTGTTAACATACATCCACCGCAATGAATTATAAGTTTATAGTCGGTGATGTTTTGAGGAAAATCAAAACCATGTGCAACATCAATTTCAAGTTCCTTACCTGTATGCTCACGAAGCCATCTTGGTATCTTAACTGTACCGATATCATCTCTTTGCGCATGGTGTGTACAAGCTTCGGCTATAAAAACTTTATCGCCGTTTTGCAATTCATCTACTTTTTTTAATCCGTTTACAAAAACCGGCAGATCACCTTTAAGCCTTGCCATCAGGATTGAAAATGTTGTTACTTTAATTCCTTCAGGAACATCAGCAGCAACTTTCATAATTGCCTGGCTGTCGGTTACAACAAGATCGGGAGGATTTTTTAGGATGTTTAATGCTTCACGAAGTTCTGTATGCTGTACCACAATTGAGATTGTATTTGCATCCAGCGCCTCGCGTAATGCATGTGCCTGTGGTTTAATTATTCTACCTTTGGGCGCGCCGGGATCTATGGGAACAACCAGTACAACAACATCACCTTTTTTTATAAGATCGCCGATCAATAACTTCTCATTTTCCTGCGGAAGTGCACAAATTATTTCAACTTTTAGGGTTTCAAATCCGATTTGCTCTTTGCAGGAAACTTCGAAGTGGGTAACATTTATGTTTTTCAAATCCCTTAGCAATTCCGGATTAACACCAAATTCAATTTTATTAACAACTACTATATAGCTGACTGAAATTTTATCCAGGTATTCAAATAACTGCTTTTCCTCTATAGCTAGTTTTTCTCTTGCATCAACAACAACGATGGCAAAGTCGGCAGAGGAAATTGCTTTAACAGTTCTGCTAATTCTTTTTTCACCAAGCTCCCCTTCATCATCAATACCTGCGGTATCAACAATAACTACAGGTCCGTATGGCAGCAGTTCGATAGCTTTTTTAACCGGGTCAGTTGTAGTCCCCGCAACCTCGCTAACGATCGATAATTCCTGTCCAGTTAGCATATTAATAAGTGAAGATTTGCCAACGTTTCTTCTTCCGGCAATTGCGATATGAACCCGTTCGGCATTAGCTACATTATCCACTTTTGATCCATCCGAAATAACAATTCAAATAAAATTTATTAGGTTTCTAAAAGTCTTTTCCTGTTATCAACAAATCTGCTAAGGACAAAAACTGTTCCAGCAGTCTTTTCTTCAAAAAATATATGTTATTCCGCTTTTTAGTTTCTGTTTTTAGCAACTTCTCTAAACCGGTTCCAAAACTAAAAATGTTTTTCTCTCTTTTAAGAAATGTCTTATTCGGTTTTTAGCTTCTATAATCAAATCGAAACTTCTTTAGTGGTATATTAGTTGTAATACTGTTAGCTTCCATTTATTTTGAATGATTTATTATAAGATGGAGTCAGTTTATGGAGTTTATTAACGAAGGAAATATTACTCAATTATTAACTGATGATTCGCTTCAGAATGAAGACTACCAGCTCGATTTAATTGAAAAGGCAACGGAAGCTAAAGGACTTAATTTAAAAGAGAGTGCCGCCTTATTAAATATTAATTCACCAGAATTACTGGATAAATTATTCCTCACCGCAAAGCAGGTAAAGGAGAAAATTTACGGTAACCGGCTTGTTATTTTTGCACCGCTATATGTAACAAATTTATGCGTTAACAACTGCCTCTACTGTGCTTTCAGAAAAGATAACAAGGAACTGCAGCGCCGTACACTTACTTTAGATGAGATTGAGCAGGAAGCAAGATACCTTGTACTTCAAGGGCAAAAGCGAATTTTACTTGTTGCTGGTGAACATCCTAAAAAAGCAAATATTGAATTTATAGGCTCAGCAATAGATAGAATTTACAGTGTAAATTTAAATGGAAACAATATTAGAAGACTGAATGTAAACACGGCTCCGCTATCTCTTGACCAGTTTAAAGAACTTAAAAGTTTTGGAATTGGCACTTACCAATGCTTCCAGGAAACGTATCACTTTAACACTTATAAAGAGATGCATCCCGGTGGACCAAAGAGTGACTATGCATGGCGTCTTTATGCAATGGATAGAGCTCTGCAGGCAGGTATTGATGATGTTGGAATAGGCGCTTTATTTGGATTAGTTGATTATAAATTTGAAACTTTAGCTTTGCTTTCTCATGCATTTGATCTTGATTATAAATACGGAATCGGTCCACATACAATTTCAATTCCAAGGTTGGAACCGGCACTTAACGCACCGGCAGCAATGCTGCCGCCTCATGCAGTTGATGATGAATCTTTCAAGAAGCTTGTTGCTGTGATCCGGCTTTCTGTTCCATATACGGGAATTATTCTTTCAACCAGGGAGCGAGCTGAACTAAGACGAGAAATATTTAAAGTAGGTGTTTCACAAATTAGTGCCGGCAGCAGAACTGCTCCGGGAAGTTATCATGATTCCGAGGAGGGTTCCGCTAAAAAAGAATTAGAACAGTTTCAATTAGGTGATCATCGATCTCTTGATGAAATTGTTAAAGATTGTGCTGCGCTTGGCTACATGCCAAGTTTTTGCACAGCATGTTACCGTTCAAACCGTACCGGTGATAGATTTATGGAACTGGCTAAATCGGGAAACATTGGAAAGATATGTGTACCAAACGCACTTACAACTTTTAAAGAATACCTAAACGATTTTGCTGAAGACGACACAAAAAAGACAGGTGAAAAATTTTTAAAAGATGAACTTGAAAAAGTTGAGGGAACAGCGAGGGAGAAAACTGAAAGGATGATTGAGCGGATTGATGAAGGCGAAAGGGATGTGTATCTGTAGTAAAATCGTCATTGCGAATCCCAATCGTGTTTACCTTCAGGCAGGTTCATTGGGATGAAGAAATCTAAATGTTTAAAAGATTGTTTCGTTGCTTTGCTGCTCGTAATGACCATCAAAAGAAATTTTACAAATGAAGAATATTAGTTTAAACACAATTTTAGAAAAAGATAATCTTACTAAAAAAGACATTGTTTTTCTACTATCTCTCAAAGATCCATTAGATGTTAAACTTCTGTATCAAAAAGCAGATGAAGTGAGGAATGAATATTGCGGGGATGAAGTTCACTTAAGGGGAATAATTGAGTTTTCCAATTATTGTGATCAGCATTGCCTTTATTGCGGTTTGCGGCTCCATAATACCGGGTTGGAAAGATACCGAATGACAAAGGAAGAGATTATTAATGCTGCACACTTTATTTATGAATCAGGCATAAGAACAATTGTTCTGCAATCCGGCGAGGATCATAAATTTGATTGCAAAGATATTGAAGAAATAATAACAGCGATAAAAAAAGATCTGGATGTAGCAATTACCCTCAGCACTGGCAAAAGAGAATTTTATGAATACAAAAGATGGAAGGATGCCGGGGCCGATCGTTATCTTTTAAAGCATGAAACTGCAAATCCAAAACTTTATTCCGTTTACCACCAGGGAGATGAACTGGATGAAAGAATTGACCATATAAAATATTTAAAGTCAATCGGCTTCCAGGTTGGCAGCGGAAATATTATAGGATTACCGCAGCAAACAATTGAAGATGTCGCAAATGATATCCTTTTACTAAAAGAGTTAGATGTTGATATGTGTTCAATCAGTCCTTTTGTTCCTTCCCAAAATACACCCTATAGGAATGAAGAGAATGGCGATATAAATTTAGTGCTGCGCACAATGGCGGCTGCACGAATTGTTTTAAGGAATTCACACATTCCTGCAACAACTGCACTTGCTACTCTAGATTCTGATGGAAGAGAAAAAGGATTGGATGTTGGAGCAAATGTGATAATGCCAAACTTCACTCCACAGCCCTATAAAGAAAAATATCTCATTTACGAAAACAAAGCACGCGCAGATAGAACTCCAGACTCTTTAGTAAAACAGCTGCATAAATTAATTGAATCAGTGGGAAGAAAAGTTGGAAAGACTAAAGGACATTCATTAAAAGTAAAAGAAGAAGCTTAATTTTCCTGTTATTTTATTTCCTGATAAAATTTCTCCAACAAAATTTATTTGGGAATATCTAATACTTATTAGTACTCTCCCTCATAATCTTTTTTCAATTCAGCCATGCTTTGGGGATCGCCTATAATTGTTAATCTATCACCTTCAAGAATAACTGTGCTTCCCTTTGGAACAATTGTTTGTCCCTGTCTTCGTAAAATAGCAACCAGGCAGCCTTCAGGAAAACGTATGTCCTTCAGTTCTTTATCAATCAGAACATCACTCGAGCTGTCGCGCTCTACAAGCAGAGAAAGCAGCCGGTCTTCGTGCAGCACTGCTTCTTTCAGTTCCTGTTCATCATTTGCACTCTGCCATTCTTCTGCAAAACCATCTTCTTCAACTCTTCCTGCAATCTGTGCTAAAATTCTTAAATGTTGAGTGGGGTCTTTCTCAGGACTTACTAAAAAGAAAATTGCACCTACATCAGCTTCATCTTCATCATCGTGCTCTTTAAGTGGATCCCTGAATTTAATATGAATTCCCTCCCTTCCCCTGGCTAAAACCAATTCTGCATGATCTAATCCTCTTAACCTGAGGTGAGGGAGAGCAATACCATGAGTAACGGGAGTTGCACCCATTCTCGTTCCATCTAAAAACATCTTCTCAATTTCCGATGGGGTGCTATCAACAAACTGCGATATCCATTCAGAAGCTTTACGTACTGCGGTTTCAAAGACTTCTTTTTCTTTATAATCAATAACAAAACTCCTTGTAACAATTTCATTAAAAGGATCCGATTCCCGTAATCCCTTTTCTTTAAGAATTCCCCTAAGCTCTGTATCCAGCCCGTCAAATCGCAGTCTGCCCAGCCGTTCAAACAGGTGATAAATTGCACCTGTGCGTACAACTTTGTTCCGTGCGTAGTACCAGTACCACGCTGCGCCAACAGCAATAAGCCCAAGGCTGAAGAGAAACGGTAAAATTCCCATTTGATAAATCAGAATAAATGGAAGTATTATTCCTAACAAATGCAGCCATGGATAAAGAGGAGATTTGAACCCGGGATCATAAGCTTCAATTTTGCTTTCGCGTATAATAATTACTGCAAGGCAGATGAACGCAAAAACAAGTAGCTGGAATGAGCTTGCCAGCTTTGCAATTCCAATTGGATCAAGAAACAACAAAATTATGATGATAGTTCCTATTGTTACAAGGATTGCAAAGAAAGGTGTGCCCCATCTGCTTAGTTTCTGGAAAAACCTTGGAAGAAGATGATCCCTGCTTAAAGCCAGCGGGTAGCGTGATGCAGCAAGGGTTCCGCCGTTAGCAACAGATATAAAAGCAAACATTGCAGCTAAAGAAAGAAGTATAACACCGGTATCGCCAAAAATGTACTTGGCGGCAGTGGCTACAGGAGTAAGATCACCCTTGAGTTCTTCCATAGGAATAATACCCACCATAACTATTGTTCCTAATAAATAGATTATAACTGCACTGCCAATTGCAAGAAAAATTCCCAAAGGAAGATTGCGTTCAGGATTTTTTACCTCTTCTGAAAGAGATGCAATGTTTGTAATTCCAACATAGCTTATATAAACTAATCCTGCTGCAGAAAGAATTGATGACCAGCCGGAGGAAAGAAAACCACTAAAATTTACCTCGCTTATTTTCGGAACTCCGCCTCCAATAAAAATAAGGAGTAAAAAAAGAAGCATAGTAATTAAAACAACCTGCAACTTTCCACTTCGCTTCGAACCAAAAGTACTTAGCATTCCAAGCACAAAAGCAATTAATATTGCCACTGGAACAATTTCCACCGTAGGAAAAAACAAATTGATGTAAGCACCCATTCCAATAAGTGCAAACGAAACTTTTAATACTAACGCTGCCCAGGTACCAAATCCGCCAATCGTTCCAACCATTGGTCCCATTGTACGATCGAGGAAATAATAAACACCTCCTGCTCTTGGCATTGCAGTTCCAAGTTCAATTATGCTAAGCATTGCAGGGATAAGCGGAATTACAGCGATTAAATAAGCCAGCGGTAGTGCGGCTCCGGCTTCCACAGCTGCCAACCCAGGTAACAGGAAGAACCCTGCACTCAATGTAGTTCCTGCAGCTATTGCGTATACGTGAAACAGAGTCAGCTCTTTTTTAAGTCTTCGTTTTGGTTTTTCAATCATAAAATAAATGTAATCAAAAAAGTGTTATTGAAAAAACACCTGTAGTGTTGCTCTGCTATTTTTTATCGAAATTCTTTTTCATCAAAAATAATGGAAGTGGTTGATTTAAAACCCAGGGGTGAGATGAAAAATTGTCATTAATAATCTCTAGGTTTAAGCTTTATTATCCACCCGGCGCCAGAGTTGCTGCTAAATGAGAAATCGACCATAAAACTATAATAGTCGATAAATTTGCAAGTAATACTTTAAGTCATTTTGTTTAATCTTTGTAT
>CAZPSY010000094.1:0-6733 GCA_964589295.1 uncultured Ignavibacteriaceae bacterium | reverse complement strand
CTCTACATTACACTAGAATTTATTGAAATTATCCTGGAATTCAGAAAGTGAGCTCATTTTCTGTTTATTCAAAAATTCAAACTGAAAAATTAGACAGCCAATATTATCCTTTAAAGGATCTAGTATCCTGATAAATTCATCGAAGAGATCAATTGATAAAAAATAGGGATTAAGTTTAAGTAGATCGTCTTTACTTCTTTTATTATAATGAGTTAAAGTTATTGAATTAGGAACTTTAATAGTGAATCGGAAGTCTTCTGGAACGGAGTTTTTATAAGATTCTACAATACTGCTATTTGGCAAAACAGCTTTGGAAGGAGGAAAAAGTGACCAGAACCATTGATCGACCTCTACAGTATTATATATTTGTGAATACTCCTGGAGATAATTAATTTTTTCTTTATCAGAATAAACTAATCCACGCCACGAATCATACTTCCAGCTGCAAGTTCCAATTCTCAACATTGTTAGAACGGGTATTTTTCAACTTTGTTGAATAAACTATCAATACCTGTATCTGAAGAATCTATCTCATCAAAATTATTATTATAGGATTCATTCCCATCAGGATCGTATTGATACCACCATGCAACTCGATTTCCTTTATGGAAACTTCCCTCTTCTTTTATTTCTCCGGATTCATAGTACCACACCCACCTGCCTTCGGGAATATCATCAACAAAATATCCTTCGGATTCAAGCTTGCCTGATTCATAAAAATACTTCCACTCACCTGTATTGGCATTGTTTTCAATCATACCAATTATTTCTTCATTACCATTTCCGTAAAAGAGTTTAAAGCTACCGTGTTTAACTCCATCTACAATTTCATATTCAATAATCTTATCATCAGTCCGAGCCCGCTCTAAGCCTGTAAAAGGAATGCTATTACCACGTTCATAAATTATGTTATCTCTTATTTCAAGATCATTATCTGTCAGTTCAACATTATCTTGGCAGGATATAAATAAAAGCTGTATTAAGCTTACAATAATTATCGGAAATATTTTAGCGAAAGAAATTCTTGTAAACATGGCTATCCAGTTTTTATTGAATTGAAATTTTCTAATTGTACCAGGAAGGTTACGAAAGATTTATATTAAAATTACTAATTACCTGTTTAATATTTTTTGATAAGCTTCAAGAAGTTTCTCCTTTGTCGCCTTTAATTCCAACGAAATGACTTTAACTTCTCCCAGTACAGGCATAAAGTTGGTATCACCGTTCCACCTTGGAACAATATGAAAATGGAAATGCTCCTCAATACCTGCGCCGCCAACCCTTCCAAGGTTTGCTCCTATATTAAAACCCTGCGGTTGATAAATTTCTGTAAGAGCTTTTTTTGCAACTTGTAACTGCCTCATCAATTCTGCCGATTCTTCTACTGTAAGATCTGTTAACTCATCCATATGCCTGTTAGGTACAATCATCAAGTGTCCATTGTTATAAGGATAAAGATTAAGCATTGTAAGCATGATATCATTTTTATAAATTAGAAGGTTATCAGAATCGGAAACATCCTTTAGGGCAGCATCGCAGAAAATACAAACATTATCTATCTGTTCTTCTCTGAATGATTCTATATATTTTGAACGCCAGGGTGACCAGAGATTATCCATAGTATTTTTTAAAAGTATAATTTTTGTAAAGGAATTGCCTTATTAAACAGGCAGTATTAATATTTAATGTCCCTCTTCTCTAGATTTATTATACTCATCAATCACTTTTTGTTCAACTTCTTTAGGCACTTCTTCATAATGATCGAATTTCCTGTGATGAACACCTCTTCCCTGTGTCAAGCTTCTTAGATGAGAAGAATACCTGTAAAGTTCTGCCAGCGGAACGTGTGCTTTGATCACCTGGAACTGACCATCGGACTCCATTCCAAGTATTTTACCGCGTTTGCTGGAAATATCTCCCATTACATCTCCCATATAATCTTCCGGAACTTTTATTTCAATTTCATAAATGGGTTCAAGCAGGCAGGGATTTGCACCTACAAAACCCTTTTTAAAACATTGCGAAGCAGCAATTTTAAATGACATTTCATCCGAATCTACATTATGAAAAGTACCATCAAACAGAGTTACTCTAACATCAACTACTTTGTTTCCGGAAAGAACACCTCTAGCCATTATTTCCTGAATCCCTTTGTCGACTGCAGGTATAAACCTGCCGGGAACAACTCCACCAACAATAGCATTAACAAACTCAAATCCTTTTCCTCTTGGAAGAGGTTCCATTTTAAAGTGTACATGCCCATACTGACCTCTGCCGCCGGATTGCTTTTTATGTTTATATTCAACATCAGTAACTTGTTTTTTCATAGTTTCCCGGAAAGGAATTCTTGGTTCGAGGAGATCAACTTCCACACCGTATCTTTCTTTTAGACGTTTAACTGCAAGAGTTAATTGAGTTTCGCCTTGACCTGAAATTATTGTTTGTGAAATTTCAGGATCGAATTTTACGTTGAATGAAGGATCTTCTTCATGCAATGTATGTAAACCGGTTGCAATTTTATCTTCATCGCCTTTTGCTTTAGGAACAATTGCACCTCTAATAACCGCTTCAGGAAATACAATAGGAGTAATTATTACAGGATAATTTTTTGAGGCAAGCGTGTTATTTGTGTGTGAGTCCTTGAGTTTAACAACTGCTCCAATATCGCCGGCAAAAATCTGCGAAACCTCTTTTCTGTGATGCCCATTTAAGATTGATAACTGGTTAAGCCGCTCGCCTTTATTATTTGCTTCATTTAGCAAATCCATACCGGCAGTAATCTTACCAGAGTAAACCTTGAATAAGGAAAGTTCTCCTACGTGTGGTTCGGAAATTGTTTTAAATATAAACATAACGGGTTCGCCGTTAGGATCGGGTTTAATCTTTATCGATTCATCTTTACCTGCGAGAATAGCTTCTTCGCCACCCTTTGCCGAAGGTGAAGGAAAATAATCAGTAACAAAATCCAAAAAATTATTAGTTCCAACAGCCTTGGTAGCCGAAACAGCAAAAACAGGTACAAGGCTCCTGTTTACAATTCCCATTTTTAAACCAGCTTTCAAATCTTCATCGGAGAGTGTGCCTGCTTCAAAGTACTTATTCATTAACTCTTCGGAATTTTCAGCAACCGATTCTATCAATTCGGTTCTTAAAGATTCTGCTTCTAATTTTACATCATCCGGAATTTCAATTTCAGTTACTTTTCTGCTGCCTGCGTCGCCATAAGTGTATGCTTTCATTTTAATAATGTCTACAACAGTATCAAAATTTATTCCCTGGGAAACCGGGAAGGTAATAACTGTTGCGTTAGAACTTATACGGTCTTTTACCTGCCGTAAAGTATCATTAAAAGTAGAATGTTCGTTATCAACTTTGTTAATAATAATAGATGACGGAACGTTATATTCTGAAATAAAATTATTTGCAACCTCAGAGCCAACCTCAACACCTTCTGCAGATCTTAATACCAGCACTGCATTATCGCAAACTTTCATTGCACTTTTAATATCGCCAACAAAATCGGAATAACCCGGCGTATCCAGTATGTTAACTTTTATATTATTCCAGGCAAGGTGCATTAGTGAAGTTGAGATTGAAATTTGTTTATCAATTTCGTTAGAAGTGTAATCGGAAATAGTGTTACCTTCGGTAATGCTTCCAATCCTGTTTGTTTCTCCAGCAGTGAAAAGAAGAATTTCAGAAAATGAAGTCTTGCCACTACTGCCATGCCCAATTAAAGCAATATTCCTTATTGATTCAGTTCCAAACTCTTTCAAATATACCCTCCTGGTATTTTATAGTTTAATTTATGAAATATTATTTTTTGAAGTGACTTATGAAAGTATTAAGCCCGTTAGCAATTGCCCTAAAATTATTTACCAGCGTCATCAAAGGACCTTCTATTCCACCCCGAGCTCTTTCTTCAAGACTTAGAATGGTATCGACCCTATTTTTAACGCTTTGAACGATGTTTTTTGAAGTTTGAATTTGACCTTCAGCATTCTCTACGATGTTTGAAATTTTTTCTGTAAGATCCGAGACATTAACCATCAAATTGCTGATCTCTGAAGAAATTTCATTAATATCTTTCTGCATCGCATTTAGAGCATTAGTAATTTTAGCCAGGTAAAAAATAAGCGCAATGCAAAGAGCAGAGGCTGAAATAAGCAGGATAACTGTGAAAATATTAATAATATCCATTAAAGAAAATTACTATTCTGATTTTTTGGTTTCTTTATATGCATCAACGCCAGCTTTAATCGCGGTCTTTATCTGATCGCGTTTATGCTCTGCAGATTCCTTTCCGGTTTTTATGTATTCACCAGATTTTACCTTTGCATCCTGGAAAACTCTTTCAGCGTCTTTCATCAACTTATCAGCTTTAACTTTAGCATCACTTATAAGATTTTCAGATTTCTTTTTGCCATCGTTAATTAGGTTGATTGCTTTGTCTTTAGCTTCAGCAAGATATTTTTCCGCATCATCCAGGTAATCATCCGATTTGCTTCTAATTTCTTCCCGAAGTTCTTTACCGCTTTTTGGAGCATACAGTAATGCAAACGCAGCTCCAATAGCGCCACCGGCTAAAAAACCAAGCATTAAACCTTTGCCAAAATTATTTTCGTGTGCCATAATTCAATCCTTTCATAAAATATTTTAGGGATATAAATATAATGATAGGCATCTTAAAATTCAAGAAAACGGCTTATAAAAGCCGTTTTCCTGGGTTAATAATAAACAGTATTTTCTTAACCTATCAATATATTAAAACATGATTAACTACATGTTTTTAATAATTTCATCTGCAAATTTTGAAGTACTAACTTTACGGGCACCCTTCATCTGTCTTGCAAAATCATAAGTAACTACCTTGGAACGAATGGTTCGTTTCATAGCTTTTTCTACCATGTTTGCTGCTTTGTTCCAACCCAGGTATTCCAGCATCATTACACCCGAAAGGGTAAGTGATCCCGGATTTACCATATCCTTACCTGCATATTTAGGAGCTGTTCCATGAGTAGCTTCAAATAATGCAGTATGGTAACCTATGTTTGCCCCGGGAGCCATTCCAAGTCCGCCAACTTGTGCAGCAGCAGCATCAGAAAGGTAATCCCCATTTAAATTAGGAGTTGCAAGAACATCATACTCATCTGGTCTTAACAGCAATTGCTGGAAAATGCTATCAGCAATTCTATCTTTAATAAGAATTTTTCCAGCTGGGAGTTTTCCATTGTACTTACTCCAGAGTTCATCTTCACTTATTGTAAGATTAGGAAATTCCTTCTTAGCAACTTTATAACCCCAATCCTTAAATGAACCTTCGGTAAACTTCATAATATTACCTTTATGAACAATGGTTACACTGGTTCTGCCATTATCTCTTGCATACTCAATAGCTTTTTTAACTAATCGAGCTGTTCCAAATTCACTAATCGGTTTAATGCCAATCCCGGAACCAGGTCTAATCTTTTTCTTTGTCATTTTATTTATATAGCTGATTAACTGCTGCGCTGCTTTTGTACCGGATTTAAATTCAATTCCTGAATAAACATCTTCAGTATTTTCTCTGAATAGGACTATATCTAACAACTGGGGATTTTTCATAGGTGAAGGTGTACCAGTGTAATATTTTACAGGGCGTACACACGCAAACAAATCCAGTTGCTGGCGTAATGATACATTCAGACTTCTTATACCTCCGCCGATAGGAGTTGTTAATGGTCCTTTTATAGCTACACTATATTCCCTGATTGCATCAACAGTTTCTGCCGGAAGCCATTTATTCTTTCCATACTTTTTAACTGCTTTATCGCCTGCATAAATCTCCATCCAGACAATTTTCTTTTTTCCTTTATAAGCTTTTTCAACAGAAGCTTCCAACACTCTTTTCGAAGCTTTCCAGATATCAGGTCCTATACCGTCACCTTCAATAAAACCGATGATCGGTTTATCGGGTACCTGCAGTTGATTATCTTTTACAACAATCTTTTTACCGCTTGAAGGGACTTTTATTTTTTTGTAACCAGCCATAGTTAAACTCCTTTAATAAAGTTAATCAGTTTCGATTGTTAACTTTCCGTATCTTTTCTGATAAAAAGATACGCTGATAATTCCGACAATAACGGCAAACCAAAGTGTAACAACCCTAACAATAAATGTTGTAGCAACAGCCACATCTTTAGAAATATTTTCTTGAATGAGCATGAACGTAAGTGAACCTTCGGTAACCCCTAACCCGCCCGGCAGCATAGAAATTGCCCCTATTATAGTAGCAAAACTGTAGCTAAACGACGCCCAAATCAATCCAAAATCAATATGAAAATTAAGCAGAATAAAATAATATCCCAAACATTCAAATCCCCAAGCTATCAAACTAACTAATGTCATCAGCAAAAGAGGTTTCATTTTTAGCAGTTGATAAGAACTTGTATAAGCGGTATTAATACTATGAATATACTTTTTTAATAAATTAATTTTTTCGAGTTGATTGATAATTGCCAATGCCAGCCGTTTGTTACTTATAATAATAATAAGCAACAGGAAAAAAAGTGCAACTCCAATTGTAATCTCTCCACCATAATCAAAAAAATAAGCACCTACTATTGCGATAATAAGCAGGGAGACAAAATCCGTAATACGCTCAGCTAATATTATAGGAGCAGTTTTACTTATCGGTTCATTTGCCACTTCCTTTACAAGGTAGGATTTTAGTAACTCACCTACTTTGCCCGGC
>CAZPSY010000093.1:1838-6742 GCA_964589295.1 uncultured Ignavibacteriaceae bacterium | reverse complement strand
GCAATTGTAGATTTTGATGTTCACCATGGGAACGGAACAGAAGCGATGGTAAAAGATGATCCAAACATTTTGTACATATCAACTCATCAATTTCCTTTCTATCCGGGTACCGGTAGTAAAACTGAAATGGGTAGTGGCACAGCAGCAGGAAGGGTGCTGAACATCCCTCTTGAACCGGGAGTTGGTGATGAGGGCCTTCAAAGAATTTATAATAAACTTATCATTCCAAAACTAGTAAAGTTCAAACCTGGGCTTATAATTATTTCTGCCGGATACGATGCGCATTGGAAGGATCCACTGGCAAATTTAAATTTATCCTTAACAGGTTACTCGTGGATATCAAAAACACTTGTTGATCTTTCTGAGAAACTTTGTAAAGGTAAAATAGTTTTTACTCTGGAAGGCGGATATAACCTGCAAGTATTAAGTAATGGTGTTGCAAATTCATTTAGAGCGTTACTTAAACACGAGGATTTTGAAGATCCATTTGGTAAATCTCCGAACGGGGAACCGGAGATTGGTGAATTGTTGCAGGAGATTAAGAAAATTCATAACCTTTAAATCAATCCTTAAAAACATTATAGCAAATTTGTCTCATTATCCAGATTATTTTCACTTTTTCAAAGTGATTAATAAATCATATTTTTTTATGTTTGCACAACAAATTCCTATTTATTCATATGCTTATAAAAAAGGAAAATAATTGGCAGTAATTAAGCAAACAACAGTTTTACTTGTAACAATCTTCTTTTTGTTCAATTGTGGTGATTACCAGGGGCAAACTTCTAACTCGCAAAAAATCAGCTTTGAGCAGGTAGAAATATCTGAAAAAGAAGGTTGTGATGACCCAAATTCTGATTATTGTGCGGAAATAAAACTCGGGTATCCTGTTTTTTCTATTCCTGGAAAGAAGAAGATAGCGCGTGAGATAAATGACTTCGTAAAAAATGAAATGCTTATTTCTATATTTAGCGAAGCTAAAATTGATTCCTTTGATGAATTGGTTAATAGTCTTTTCGATGAATACCGTCAATTTAAAACTGATATTCCGGATTCTTACCAGGAATGGTTTATAGAACGAAGCGGATCAGTCAAATTCTTTAATGATGATTTTATATCATTAACATTTTCTGAGTACTCATATCTTGGCGGCGCACATCCAAATAGTTACACCATGTTTACTGTTTTAGATATGAATGTTGGAAATAAAATTACCCTGAAAGATATTTTTATTGCAGATTACGAACCAGTCCTTAACAAAGTTGCAGAAGAGGAATTCAGAAAATTGAAAGAGCTTGAAGAATATGAAGATTTAGATGAGGCAGGATTCTGGTTTGATGATAACAAGTTTAGCATTAACGATAATTTTGCACTCAGTGATGAAGGCTTAACTTTTTACTATAACAATTATGAAATAACCGCGTATGCTTACGGACCCACAGAATTAATAATACCGCTTGCAAAAATAAGTGGCTTAATAAAAGATGGTGGAATTTTAGCAGAGTTCATGAAACAGTAACCAGCACAAATTTATAACCTGGTTAAATTACTTTTCTAATCAATAACCTAACTAATTAAAAAGGAAAAAATATGAAAAAAATTACATTCATTTTACTAATACTGTTTGCAGCCCAAATTGTTTTTGCGCAGGAGGGAATCGAAGAAAAGAAAGATACACTTTGGACACCTAAAGGTGTTGTTGGAATAAATTTATCCCAGGTGTCTTTTTCAAATTGGAGCCAGGGCGGTGAAAATACATTGGCATATACTTTTTTCACACTTTTTGGATTGGATTATATCGGTGATCCCTGGAAATGGAAAAATTCACTAAAATTTGCTTATGGACGTACTAAATTTGGTGACCAGGGTTACCGAACAAATGATAATGAAATATTTTTTGAAAGCACTTTAATTCATAATGTAGGTTGGGCTGTAAGCCCTTATGCAGGAATTACGGCGCGTACTCCTGTAAGTAAAGGGTTTAATTACGAAGTTACTCCTGAAGTTCAGATTGTAGATTTCTTAGATCCGTTTAACCTTACAGAAGCAATTGGTTTTATTTATGATCAAATCCCTAATTTTTCAACCCGTTTGGGTGTGGGAATGAAACAAACCTGGGCAGATCAGTTTGCAGCAACTTATTCTGATGATCCTGATACTCCAAATGAAATAGAAAAATTCAGAAATGAAACAGGTATTGAATCCGTTACCGAATACACGATTGATTTTTTAGAAAACATGAACTTTTATACTTACTTAAGATTATTTGGAAAATTTGAAGACCTGAGTGTTTGGGATGTTAGATGGGATAATCTTATAACAGCAAAAGTAAATGATTATGTTAGCGTAAGCTTAAATGTTTTAGTAATTTACGATGTAAATGAATCATTAAAGACCCAGCTTAAAGAAGCTCTTCAACTGGGAATATCTTACACACTTTTTTAACAGATTAAATTAAATGATTTGTCCTGTTTGTAAAGAATCAATGGTAATATTAGAACTCAGCGAAGTTGAAATAGATTATTGCACAGGATGCAATGGTATTTGGCTGGACAGTGGTGAGTTGGAACTTCTCCTGGAAGATGCCGAAGAAAGAGCAAAACTATTAACCACTTTATCCACCGATCTGGTTCATAAAGAAAAACCGTATCAATGCCCAATTTGCAATAAGAAAATGGAGAAGGTTTACATTGGTGAAAACAAAAATGTACTTATAGATAGATGTATAAAAGGACATGGTTTGTGGTTTGATAAAGGAGAACTAAAAGCTGTGCTTGAGCTGAGTGCGGATGAAGATAACAAAGTGCTTAATCTTTTAAAAGAAATGTTTGAAAATTCAGCCAGAGGCTGATGAGCCTCCGGCTCAAAATTATCATCAAATTAAAATGGAGAAATAAATGACTGCAGTAATAATTGTTCTTGCATTAATAGCAGCTGTTGTTCTGTTTGTAGTTTCTATTTACAACTCGCTAATTAAATTAAGAAACCAGGTTAAAAATGCGTGGTCTCAAATAGATGTTCAACTAAAACGTAGGCATGATCTTATACCAAATCTTATTGAAACGGTAAAAGGCTATATGGATCACGAAAGAGATACGCTGGAGAACATTACCAAAGCACGCAGCCAGGCAGTAACAGCCGAAGGTATTGGCGATAAAGCGAAAGCTGAAGGTGAACTCACCCAGGCTTTGGGCAAGTTTAATCTTGTGGTTGAAAACTATCCTGACCTGAAAGCAAACCAAAATTTTCTTTCACTTCAGGAAGAACTTACATCTACCGAAAATAAAATTTCTTTTTCGCGCCAGAGTTACAACGACCAGGTGCTTTTTTACAATAATAAAATTCAGATGTTTCCTTCCAACATAATTGCTGGAATGTTCAAGTTCATTGAGGAAGAATTCTTCGAAATTGAGGATGAAAAAGAGAGAGAAGTTCCAAAAGTTGGCTTCGGAAAAAACTGATAAAATATTATTTGAAATTAAGAGCAATTAAAAGATGTGGGAATTAATCCGCGCCAATAAGCGTAAGTCTGTTTTTCTTTTTATAACAATGGGCTTAATTTTATTACTTCTTGGTTTTGTTGTTGGAAGTGTATATATCGATGGGGGAGGTGTGTTTGGAGTTGTAATTGCTCTCATAATTTGGGGAATCCTTTCGCTGGTAAGCTACACAAGCGGTAGTAAAATTTTGCTTGCTGTAAGTGGTGCCAAAGAAGTTACGAATGATGTTCATCCGCAGTTGTTTAATATTGTTGAAGAGATGAAGATAGCTTCTAACTTTCCGCATATGCCAAAAATATATATCATTAATAGCGCTGCACCAAATGCGTTTGCAACAGGAGTTAAACCTGAAAAAACTGCAATTGCCGTTACTGCCGGTTTGCTTGCAAGGTTAAACAGGGATGAGCTACAGGGGGTGGTCGCCCATGAAATGTCACACATTGTAAATCGTGATGTTTTATTTATGACAATTGCAGGTATGATGCTTGGAAGCATTGTGCTTATCTCCCAGGTATTTTTAAGAAGTTTATGGTTCGGTGGAGGTGGAAGATACAGTTCAAAATCTTCAAAGAGCAGTGGGCAGGCACAATTAATATTTATGGTTATTGCAATTGCTTTCGCCATACTTGGTCCTATTATGGCACAGCTTCTTTACTTTGCAATCTCAAGAAAAAGAGAATATCTGGCAGATGCTTCGGCTGTAAGATTTACAAGGTATCCTGAAGGACTTGCATCAGCTTTGGAAAAAATTTCTAATTCTACGGAAGAGCTTAAATCAGCTAACAAAGTTACAGCGCCAATGTATATTGCCAATCCTTTAAAGAAAAAGGGTAGAAAACTTTCCGATCTATCCAGCACACATCCGCCAATTTCTGAAAGAGTTAGAATATTAAGAGGCATTGGTCACGGAGCAAACTTTATTGATTATCAAAATGCCTTTAATACTGTAAAAGGAAGTAAACAAAATATTATTCCGGCAACTGCTTTAACAGAATCTTTACCTCTAAATTTAAGAGAAGCAGGGGTTATTCCTTTAGTTGGTTTGAATAAAAAACAAACTCAAAGGGATATGGGGGATATTATGATGAAGGTAAATAATTATTCCTTTATTAATTGCACCTGCGGATTAAAAATTAAAATTCCCCCGGAATTCAAAAAAAGTTCATTGTTTTGTCCTCGCTGTGGGAAAGAACATAATTTAAAGAAATAGGGAAAGAATGTATAGCTTGAAACATAAAATTGTTTCTTTTGCAATTCCTTTTTATTTCTTTGTCAACTATTCCACCTTCTGTTTTGCACAAATTACTTCCATTGATGAATTTCAATTCATATCTCCTCTTCCTAACTCGTTATTAAACCAACCAGCAACCACTATCATCTTAAGAGAAGGGAATTTTATTGATG
>CAZPSY010000093.1:0-1738 GCA_964589295.1 uncultured Ignavibacteriaceae bacterium | reverse complement strand
TATTTAAGAGTTCCAGGCATAGCAGCTGATTTTAAAGTGCAACACAACGCCTCACTAACATATTATAATCATGCTTCAAATAAATTTATTGAATTAGATTCGGCATACGCTATAATTGATTCATTTGCCTGTGGAAATGGTTACCCAACTGATGACCACGAATTTCTACTTTATCAGGATGGGCATTCTTTCCTTATGTCTTATGATTGGCAACCGGTAAGGATGGATACCATTGTTCAGGGAGGAGATTCTACTGCGATAGTTATAGGTTTGATTATACAGGAACTTGATGCGGATAAAAATGTAATATTCCAGTGGAGGAGCTGGGATCATTTTCAAATAACTGATGCTACGGGAGATATTGATCTTACGGAACATACTATTGATTATGTCCATGGTAATGCAATTGAGGTTACCGAGGATGGGAATCTTTTAATTTCATCCAGGCATTTAGATGAAATAACCAAAATAAACAGACAGACAGGTGAAATTATCTGGAGACTGGGAGGTCTTAAAGCAAGGAATAATGATTTTCAATTTATTAACGATCCAGTTACTTTCTCACACCAGCATGATATAAGAGAACTCTCAAATGGCAACCTTACTTTATTTGATAATGGAAATTTGCATAATCCTCAATTTTCAAGAAGCCTGGAGTATCAAATAGATGAAGTGAATATGAGCGTAGAACGTGTTTGGGATTATAAATATACCCCACCTTTTTATTCTCAGGCAATGGGAAGCTCACAAAAATTGGAAAACAATAACACACTTATTGGCTGGGGTTTGATAGCCGGCAAAACAATAACAGAGGTAAAACCTGATGGTTCAATTTCTTTAGATATATCAGTACCCGATTCTTTTTTTACTTACCGTGCGTTTAAATTTTCATGGAGAACGAACCTGTTTGAGACTAATCCGGATTCAGTCTTTTTCAACCCGGTAACAGTTGGCGATTCTTCATCAATCTTTATTGATTTAATAAGTAATTCTAGTGAAGAGATAACTATTACAGGATTTTATAATTCTGAAGAATCTTATGCTATCAATAATCCTGTGCCGTTTACAATTTCAGCATTTGGTACTGAACAGTTAGAAATAAAATTTAAACCGGTTGAAGATGGATATTTCAGAGATACTTTACATATAAGATCAGATACAGACACAAGCAGGATTGCGCAGATACTGGAGATAGTGGGCATTACTGATTCAATATATCTGGGGATTGAGGTAGTCTCTCCCGTGAAAACTTTTTTACTCGAACAAAACTATCCAAATCCATTCAATCCAACAACAAAGATAAAATACTCAGTTCCTGCTGATGGCTTTATTAATATTGCTGTTTTCAATGTACTTGGTGAAAAAGTAGCTAATTTGGTAAACAGCCTTCAGAAGGCTGGAAGCTATGAAGTTACTTTTGATGCTACAAAGTTTGCAAGCGGAATGTATATCTACAGAATGGAATCAGGAGACTTTGTCTCAGTTAAGAAGATGATGATTCTGAAATAAGAATTAAACCATCGCACTAAGTGCCTGTCACCTCAAACGTGACCGCACATTTATTTAACCGCCAATTTTTAAAACTAATTTTTCCATTATTAAATTGATTATTACTGCTTGTTAAGCATAATAGTTAATAAACCTAATTCTCTATAGTGGCAAAAGATGCAAATAATTCCTACCATTATTAAGAAAATACTAATACTCTGATTGCAAAATTGGAAAAGCTATCTCATCT
>CAZPSY010000092.1:0-6744 GCA_964589295.1 uncultured Ignavibacteriaceae bacterium | reverse complement strand
TAGCGTATCATAAAAACTGGGTTTACTTTCAATCATTATTAGGATTGGATATAGTTGGCTACGTTGAACCGAAACCTGGAATTCCACCTTCACCAAAGCACGTTGAGGAGCTTGTTCAGGAGATGAGAAAGAATAAAGTCAAAGTTCTTTTGGCTGCTAATTATTTTGATGAAAATAAAGTCAGAACAATATGCGATAAAGTTGGCGCTGAGCCCGTTATTGTTCCGATGTTTGTTAATGGCGCACCCGGTACCGAAAATGTTTTTAAATTGATTGATCTCTGGATAAATAAACTGAACGAAGCATTTGCAAAAGTAGAATAGAGTATTCCTAAACAACGCAGAAGAAGAAAATGGATTTAAGTATTTGGGATATAATGGCTCCAGCATTTTTTGAATGTCTTATTCTAGTAGGCATTCATTCCTACCTGGGGCTTCATGTATTAAGAAGAAAAGTAATATTTGTTGATCTTGCATTAGCACAAATTGCTGCATTGGGAACAACGGTTGGTTTTCTGTTTGGAATATTGCCTGATACAACCGGTGCGTACTGGTTCTCGCTTATTTTCACATTTATCGGAGCTGGAGTTTTTTCAATTTCAAGAATAAGACACGAAAAGATTCCGCAGGAAGCAGTGATAGGACTCACTTACGCTATAGCTGCTTCAGTAGCAATTTTAGTAATTGATAAAGCACCGCATGGAGCAGAACATATTAAAGAGATATTAACCGGGAGCATACTATGGGTTAAGTGGGAAACAATACGTAACGCTGCCATAGTTTATTCTTTCATTGGAGTTTTCCACTTCATTTACCGAAAGCAGTTTATACTTATTTCCGAAAATCCGGATGAAGCATACAAAAAAGGAATGAACGTGCGATTCTGGGATTTTCTTTTTTACGTTTCTTTCGGAGTTGTTATTACTCACTCGGTTGGAACTGCAGGAGTTCTTTTGGTGTTTGTGTTTTTGGTTGTTCCCGCTATCACTTCAATGCTTATTACTGATGTATTATGGAAACAATTAGTGATTGGTTGGTCAATGGGAGTCATTGTTAGCGTTCTTGGACTTTATTTATCCTACGTTGCTGATTTACCAAGTGGTCCAACAGTTGTTTCCTTTTATGGATTGATGCTGATTTTAGTTGCATTGTACCTTTATATCTATCGTGCTGAAATGCGAAAGAAAGCGCTGATGCGAGTTGCGCTAGGATTGGGTTCAATTATAGTTGTTGTATTTGGATTCTATCTTATGGGAAATTACTTCAGCAATTCTCACGATGATCATACACACATAGAATTGCACGGAGAAACATCACACGATGATTCGCATTTGGATGGCATAAATGTTGAAACGATGACTGAAAAAGAATTGGATAAATTTCTTTCTGAGGAAGATAATATTAATCATCTTGCAACAGTATTTGAAAAAGCAGATGAGTTTAATAAATTTAAGATTGCAAGCAGAGTTTTGGAACTGAATAAAAAGAAAGGGCTCGGATTATTAGTTACAATTTTACAAAACGGGGAACTTCCTTTTGTGAAAGAAGAAGTTAGCAACAAAATAAAAGAATTCAGCGGTAAAGATTTTGGTTATGATGCGATGAATTCTTCTGAAGCAAATCAAAAAGCAATTGATGCAATGAATAAATGGAGGAGCACGCTTAAATAATTATTCGCAAACACTTCTATGTAAATTAATCAAATAATAGAAATTGATAATCCCGCTAAAATTTGATTGATTATCAAACCACCTTTTAATAGATTTGATTTTCAAAGTAAATGCATTTGGAGAATGGATGAGTTCATTTGAGGGTATAGATTACTATAAAATAGAATCTCTTCTTTCGGAAGAAGAGATAATGATAAGAAATACTGTACGCGAATTTGTTTCCAATGAAGTAATACCTATCATCGAAAAGCATAACCGCGATGCTACTTTTCCCGTTCAGCTGATTCCAAAAATGGGAGAGATGGGCTTACTTGGTACTACCTTCCCGGGCAAATATAATTGTGCTGATCTCAATTATGTCTCTTATGGCTTAGTTGCTCAAGAGCTGGAAAGAGGCGATAGCGGAATAAGAAGTTTCGTTTCAGTTCAAAGTTCTCTCGTCATGTATCCAATTTTTTCGTTTGGAAGTGAAGCACAAAAAGAATATTGGCTCCCACTGCTTGCCAGTGGTGAAAAAGTTGGCTGCTTCGGTTTAACCGAACCCGATTATGGCTCTAACCCGTCTGGTATGATCACAAAAGCAGAAAAAGTAGATGGCGGTTTTCTTCTAAACGGTGCAAAAATGTGGATAACAAATGGTTCGATTGCTGATGTTGCAGTGGTATGGGCTAAACTTGATGGAGTTGTTAGAGGTTTTTTGGTAGAAAAAGAATTTAAAGGATTTACTGCACCGGAAATGAAAGGGAAACATTCCCTGCGCGCTTCCGTTACATCAGAATTGGTTTTTGAGGATGTGCTCATTCCTGAAGAAAATATACTGCCCAAAACAGTTGGATTAAAAAATGCATTAATGTGTCTTAACCAGGCAAGGTATGGAATTGCCTGGGGCGTTGTTGGTGCGATGATGGCGTGCTATGATTCAGCTCTTAAGTATGCAAAAAGCAGAGTACAATTCAGCAAGCCGATTGCAGCTTATCAGATTACTCAGCAAAAATTAGTTATTATGCTAACCGAACTTACTAAAGCACAATTGTTGAATATACAGTTGGGCAGATTGATGGATAAAGGTGATTCGAAGCATTACCAGGTTTCGCTGGCAAAACGAAATAACTGCGAAAAAGCACTTGAGATTGCAAGGATGTCCAGAGGAATTCTTGGTGCAAACGGAATACTTGATGAATACCCTGTAATGCGGCATTCAGCTAATCTTGAATCTGTTATAACTTATGAGGGTACGCACGAAATGCATACCCTTATTATTGGTGAAAACATTACAGGATTTTCAGCGTTTGATTAATATTTATAAATCGAATTAGACTTAAGCTATGTTAGATAAAAAAGAACTATTAGAAGGATTAACATTTGATGACGTTTTGCTGATACCTGCAAAATCATCTCATCTTCCAAATGAGGTTGATATATCAACTTTATTAACCCCTGAAATAAAACTTAATATACCTATTGTATCTGCTGCAATGGATACGGTAACCGAATCTGCTCTTGCTATTGCAATTGCCCGTGAAGGGGGCATTGGAATTTTACATAAAAATATGGGTATTGAAGAACAGTGTGAAGAGGTAGATAGGGTTAAAAGATCTGAAAGTGGAATGATACAAGATCCGGTAACACTTTACCCTGATCGGACAGTAAAAGAAGCCCTGGAATTAATGAAAAAATACAGAGTATCAGGTATTCCTATAATTGATAAGACCGAGAAATTAGTTGGTATTCTTACGAACAGAGATTTAAGGTTTGAGCCAAATGTAAAACTAAAAGTTTCTGATCTAATGACAAAGGAAAACCTGGTTACTGCACCGATTGGAACTACATTGGAAAAAGCTGAAAAGATATTACAAAAATATAAAATAGAGAAACTACCGGTTGTTGATAAGCAGGGTAGATTAAAGGGATTGATTACTTTTAAAGATATAATGAAGAAAAAGAAACATCCGAATGCTTGCAAGGATGAACGTGGCAGATTGAGAGTGGGAGCAGCAGTAGGAATTACTCATGATACACAAGATAGGGTAGGTGCTCTTTCTGATGCTGGTGCTGATGTGATAGTTATTGATACTGCACATGGACACTCACAGGGTGTTCTAAAGGTAATTAAGGATGTAAGGAAAAAATTTAAGTATATCCAATTAATTGCTGGTAATATAGCCACTTACCAGGCAACACTTGATCTAATAGATTGTAAAGTTGATGCTGTAAAAGTTGGAATTGGTCCCGGATCAATCTGTACAACTCGTGTTATTGCTGGAGTTGGAGTTCCGCAAATCACTGCTATTTCTGAAGTTTACCGGGCATCTAAAAGTAAGGGTATTCCTATAATTGCGGATGGTGGAATTAAGCAAACTGGAGATATTCCGAAGGCAATTGCTGCGGGAGCACATAGTGTTATGATAGGTGGATTATTTGCAGGAGTTGAGGAAAGTCCGGGTGAAAAAATTCTGTTTGAAGGAAGAAGTTTTAAATCGTATAGGGGAATGGGTTCATTAGATGCAATGAAAATGGGGAGCAAAGACAGATATTTTCAGGATGTTGAAGATGATATTTCTAAATTGGTTCCAGAGGGTGTTGAGGGAAGGGTTCCATTTAAAGGAGCTCTTGGTGATACAATCTATCAGTTAGTAGGCGGAATAAGGGCTTCTATGGGTTACTGTGGAGCGAAAAATATGAACCAGATGAGGAATAAAACTAAATTTATTAGGATTACACTTGCCGGTTTGAAGGAGAGTCATCCACACGATGTAATTGTTACAAAAGAAGCGCCTAATTACCATACTTAGGTTTCATAGTGTAGTCATAATATTCAGGAGGAGATTATTCCTTAATGCTTAAAGTTCTTGTTATTGCGTATTATTTCCCACCTATGGGTCTTAGCGGTGTTCAGCGGACATTAAAGTTTGTTAAATACCTGAAAGATTATAATTGGGAACCTACCGTCATCACTACAAATGATGTTGGTTACTTTGCCCATGATCTATCCTTACAGAAAGAGCTTGAAGAAAATAATGTAAGAGTTGTAAGAGTCGGTGGAAAAGATCCAAACTCAGTCCTTTCAAAATTTGGTACTATAAAACTCCCAAGAGAATTTATTAGAAAAGCATTTAATAAAATCAGCCAGACTTTATTCATCCCTGATAATAAAATAAGCTGGGCAAAAAGAGCTTACGAGAAAGCCGAAGAATTATTAAACCAAGAATCATTTGATGTAGTTTTTGTAACTGCTCCGCCATTTTCTTCTTCGTATGTTTTTAGCCAGCTCAAAAAGAAGCACGATATTCCGCTGGTGATAGATTACCGCGATCTGTGGTTCGAGAGTTACTTTGCATTTTATCCAACTCCATTTCATAAAGCAGCTAATAAGAAACTGGAATATAAAACCTTACAGGCGGCAGACCGGGTGATTGTTACTAACCGCAAAATCAAGGAAAAGTTACTCAATGATTTTCAGTTTTTAACTCATAATGATGTTGTGATCATTTCACACGGATTTGACCCGGAAGATTTCCAAAAAACTGGAACAATTCCAAAACATAACGATCGGATGATATTAACTTATTCAGGAATTTTTATGGTATACAATTCTCCTGAATATTTACTTAAAGCTTTTAAGGTGTTATCGGTAGAAAGACCTGATATAGCAAAAAATATTGAACTTCACTTTGTAGGATTTTTAAGAAAAGAAAACAAGAAATTAATAAAAAAGTTAGGTTTGCAGGAGTTTGTGTACGACCACGGCTATGTTGATCACATTGAAGCGGTTAAAAAATTAAAATATTCTGATGTTTTATGGATGATGGTTGGGAGAAGAAAGAACATAGAGTCTATTTTACCAGGAAAATTATATGAATATGCAGGAGCGAAAAAACCGATACTGGCTTGTATGCCTGATGGCGCTGCAAAGGATGCAGTTACCGAGTACCCTGCTTCTTTTATTTGTGAGCCCGATAATATTCAACAAATAAAAGAAAATATAATTAAGATTTTTGAACTCTACCGCAACAATGAATTACCCACAGTTGATGATGAGTTTTTAACAAAATACCGGAGAGATTATTTAACTGAACAATTAACAAAGCAATTTCAATTTTTGATAAGGACGAGCGTTATATGAATGTAGCAGTTATTGGCTCGGGCGGAAGAGAGCATGCACTTTCACATAAAATAAAGGAAAGTGCACTTCTAGATAATCTCTACATCATTCCCGGTAATCCTGGAACAGCCAGTCTTGGTGAAAATATTGATCTAGATATTAATGATCATTCGGCTCTGGTTGATTTTTGCAAGGAAAAAAATATTAACCTTGTTGTGATAGGTCCTGAGCAGGCCTTGGAAAAGGGTCTAGCGGATATATTAAGAGATAATGAAATAAAAGTTTTTGGTCCAGGCAAAGAAGCCGCCGAAATAGAATCAAGTAAATCGTTTGCAAAATCAATAATGAAAATTGCTGGAGTTCCAACTGCCAAATATTTGAAGTTTACAAACACAATGTACGAGAACGCTAAGGATTATTTAAAAGGAAAGAAATATCCCTGCGTAATTAAAGCTGATGGACTGGCTGCCGGTAAAGGAGTATGCGTTTGCAATAATGCCGAGGAAGCTGAGAAAGCTATTAAAGATATTTTTGTTTCCAAAGTTTTTGGTTCAGCGGGCGATAGCGTTTTAATTGAAGAATTTTTGGAAGGAGAAGAAATTTCGGTGTTTGCAATAACCGATGGGAAAAATTTTGTTACACTTCCTCCTTCCCAGGATCATAAACGGGTGGGGGATAACGATACAGGAAAAAACACAGGTGGTATGGGCGCATATGCGCCAACACCGTTTGTTAATGACGAGTTAATGGAGGAAATTAAAACAATTATTATTGCTCCTACCCTCAAAGCGCTTAATGAGGAAGGGAAGAATTTCATCGGCTGCCTTTACGCAGGATTAATTTTAGCTGAAGACGGTCCGAAAGTAATTGAATTCAATTGCCGATTTGGTGATCCGGAAACTCAGGTTGTTCTTCCTTTACTGGAAGGTGATTTTTTAAAACTTCTATATTCCGCTGCTGATGGTAATCTCGA
>CAZPSY010000091.1:0-6770 GCA_964589295.1 uncultured Ignavibacteriaceae bacterium | reverse complement strand
CCGTCATCAAGTATAATGCGGGCAACTGAGTTATTATGTGTGTATTCTAATTTTAGTTTCTGCATATCTGTCATTCTTTATTTTGAAATTGTGGTGAAATAGCTTCAATCATTTCATCATTCCATTCATGACCTTCTGCAAGCATTTTTCTTAACTTTATAAAATCAACTTCCTGGTTACCTCTCGGTCCTTCATTAAAAGCTCTGAAACCAGCTTTACCTTCAGTCATCATATTTAGAGCTAACCAATCCCTATTGCTTTCTTTATTTTTATCCCAATGTTCAAGTTTCTTTTTGCGTAAAGAGTTTAATGTTTTGCTTAAACAATTAGGCATAAGGTACATAAGCTTTGTACAGATGTTTTCAACCGCTTTATCCAGCAAGGAAAGATCTATTTCACCTGATTTTAATAATTCTTTTGCCTTCTCCTTCTCTTCACCCCTTTTAGGTGTTCCGTAAATCATCTCACCTTTTTCGTTCACCCATTTATCTGTATAAACCATGGGATTGGGAATAAACTCGCCATTTACTTTTAAAGCAGGAACAACTTCTGTGATTAATCCATAGCGTAAAGCTTCGTGAGCGGACCAGGGATCGCAAACGGTACAAGAATAGAATGCTCTTTCAATACCAACAAACAATTGAAGGAAATCGGTTGAACCGCCATCGGGTGCGCTGCCATGTTTTGGCCCTGCCTGCCCGAAACGAGCAAGGTCCTGCGCGATAGTAAAATCACAAGCCATACCTATTTCCTGCCCGCCGGCTATTCTCATTCCATTTACTCTGCAAACTACCGGTTTATCACACATCAGGATTGTGGAAACCATATCATTAAAAAGCCGCATGTACTGTTTATATTCCTGCGGATTTCCAGCGTAATATTCAGCATATTCTTTTGTGTTACCACCTGTGCAAAATGCCTTATCACCAACTGCTGTAAATACTATTGCCACAACGCTCCTGTCGTTAGAAGCTTCTCTAAACGCCAGGATTACTTCCTTAACTGCTTGCGTTGTGTAAGAGTTATACTGTTTTGGATTATTAAGAAATATCCATGCATTGTATAAACCCTTAACGGGCTTAGCTTCGTTATCAAGGCATGGGCGTTTTTCAAAAATAATATCTTTGTATTTTATTTCTGTTAAATTATGATCTATTAACATGGCTGTTCCGTTTTTTATTATTTAAATTTTAACTATTCTAAATCTGGAACCAATATTGAGCGTTTATTGTACTTATGTTCAAGTGTGTTTTTAAAAACTTCATTTATTTTTGATAATGAAAAAGTCTCAACAAACTGATCGATCTTCAACTTATCTTTTGCTACAAGATCTACAACTTCAGGATAAAGTTCCGGTTTGCATCCCCATGTGCCAATCACTTTAGCATCGAACGCCATTAAGTTACTTAATCTTACTTCAAGCTTATCCATTGTAAATCCAACTATAGAAAGAGTAGATGCAAAACCAAGCAGAGCAAATCCTAACTCCTGACCTGCTTTTGTGCCGGACATCTCAAAAATTTTCCAGCGATAAGGTGAAACTCCAATCTCTTTCGCTATTTCCTTTACTTTAGATTTTGTTGATTTAATATCGAGTTCTTTAATATTCAATGTTGCATCCGCACCATTCTGTCCTGCACTGTTAAGCTTATCATCACTTATATCAATTGCCAAAACTTTGGCACCCAATATTTTAGAAAGAAGAACTCCGTAAATTCCAATACCCCCCACTCCAATAACTATAGCAAAATCACCTTCTTCTAATTCGGCTTTTTTAATTACCTGGTAAGGAGTAGTAACTGCATCGGCTATTACAGCTAATTTTTCCAGCGAGTACTTTTGCAAAACTTCATCAGGAACATCACAAAGATATTTTGAAGGAACTTTAATGTGTGAAGCAAACCCGCCGTCAAAATCATTACCAGGCATTAACTGTTTCTGGCAGATGTTACCTCTTCCCTTTTTGCAAAGTTCGCATTCACCGCAGGGAAGTACCGCCGGAATGATTACATTTTTGTTTAACCAGTTGTCCTGTCCGGCTACAATTGTGCCGCTTATTTCATGACCCAAAGTAAGTGGAAGCTCGTGCTTGGTTTTTACACCGTAGTGCCAAAAACTTAAATCGGTGTGGCAAACACCACAGCCGGCAACTTTTACGAGCACTTCATTTTCATTTAATTCGGGAAAGGAACTTTCGCTTAGTTGAAATTCCCCTTTAGGTTCGGTCATTTTCCAGGACGATATTTTACTTTCGCTCATTATCTACCTCCTGCTTTGACGATGTAAGATATTTATATTTTTAAAAATCTCCACTAATAAAATAATAATAGCCATTCATTAATAAAACGAATGACACTTAGAAACAGGAAATTAATTAATGCGGTTAAAAACTCTTATTTTTTCTTATCTTTTTCCTTAATTGCATTTAGGATTTTTTCAGGAGTAATGGGTAACTCTTTTATTCTTACACCAATAGCATCTTCAACTGCATTGGCAATGGCACCAAGCACGGGAAGCGTCGCACCTTCGCCAACCTCTTTTGCTCCAAAGGGTCCTTCCGGTTCGTAGCTGTCAACAATGGTCGAATCGATACGCGGGGTTTCTGCCGATGTTGCAATTAAATAATTATGGAGATCTGGGTTAAGTAATTTTCCGTTTTTATCGAACACTTCATCTTCAAACAGAGTTTCACTTAATCCCATCACTACTGCGCCTTCAACCTGTCCTTCAACAGCCATTGGATTGATAGCAGTGCCGCAATCGTGTGCATCCCAAAAATCAAGTACTTTAACTTTACCGGTTTCCATATCAACTTCAACTTCGCAGACAGAAGCAGAAAATGAAAATGCCGGGGATGTTCCTACGGCAGCACCTTTGTATGTACCACCCAATCCTTCAGGGGGTGAGTAGTGCCCTTTACCAACAAGCGGTCCTTTTGTTGAAAAGTATTCACCCGCTGCCTTCTCCCAGGGAATATAATTTTCAGGATTATCTATTTCAAAAATTTTGTTGTTAGAACCAGCAAGCTTTGATTTATCCAATTGCATAATTTCTGCAGCTGAATTTAGAACTTGTTCTCTAACTTCTTCCCCGGCCATTTTAGAAGCATTACCACCCATCAAGGTAACACGGCTTGAATAGGCACCAAAACCGATTGGGGTTAAATCACTGTCGGCAGATACAACACTCATCCTGTTGAGGGTTATTCCCATTGCTTCCGCTGCAGCTTGAGCAAGAACAGTATCGGAACCCTGTCCTATATCTGCATCACCAACAAAAAGTATTGCTTTAGAACCATCTTCCTGAACTTTAACTATTGCATTAGAATGTGGAAATTTCGATCGGTAGATTGGATAACCGGCTCCGGAAACAAATCCGCCGCAGCCAATTCCTATTCCCCTTCCAGGGGGAAGCTTTCCTTTCTTTTCATTCCAGCCGGATCTATTGCGAACTTTTTCCAGGCAGGCTGTTAATTCACAGGAATGTATATCAAGATCGTTGCAGGTGCGTGTTTCCGGCTGCATTGCATTCTTCAAACGAATATCTATGTGATCCATCCCGATATCATCTGCAAGCATCGAAAGTAAAGATTCAAATGCAAACCGCGGATGCGGAGTGCCATGACCACGAAATGCACCGCAAGGCGGAAGGTTTGTATTTACACGATAGCCATCGTATTTATAGTTTGAAAATTTATAGAGTGTTGGCAGCATAGATCCTGCATAATAAGTTGAGACAATACCAAAACTTGAGTAGGCGCCACCTTCAAGGATTGCTTTTTGTTTTACTGCTGTAATTGTTCCGTCTTTTTTTACACCAATTTTTAAATCGATGTATTGCTTATGACGACCTCTGCCATATAGATACATCTCTTCACGGTTGAAACGCATCTTAACAGCACAGCCAACTTTTTTTGCTAAAAGTATCGAAAGTATCTCCAGCATATTTGTTGCAGCTTTTGCTCCAAAGCCGCCGCCGCAGTTAGTCATTATCACTCTTATATCACCAAGCGGCAAATTTAAAATGCGGGAAAGCTGGTGATGAACATAATGAACTACCTGCGTGGAAGTGTAAAGCGTTACTCTTCCATGCCTGTCCCACTCAGCTATTGCAACGTGAGGCTCCATCGGGTTTTGGTAAGTGCGATTTCCAACAAATCTTTCTTCCCGGACAAAATCAGCTTCGGCAAAGCCTTTTTCAATATCACCAAAGTGATGATCTACACGAGTATTAATATTATTTTCATATTTGTCATCAAATAGCCGCGGGGCTCCGTCTTTCATTGCTTCCATCGCATCGAAAACTGCGGGGAGCTCTTCATACTCAACTTCAATTAGTTTGATGGCTTTGTAACATGTTTCTTCATCAATTGCAGCAACGGCTGCAACTACATCGCCTACGTATCGTACCTTATCCTTTGCAAGAACATTTTCATCATAACGTGGAGGAGAAGTTCCATAAGAAATATCAGTCACATCTTCCCCCGTAAAGATTACTTTCACACCCGGCAGTTTTAACGCTTTTTTTGTATTGATAGATTTTATTTTTGCATGAGGAACAGGACTTAAGAGCAGCTTACCGTAAATCATATTTGGAAGTTTTATATCATCGGTATATATAGCCCTTCCAGTAGCTTTATCAGGTGCATCCAATTTCGGTAATCGCTTCCCAACAACAGATAAATTCATTGCAGATTTCTGCGGCTGGTATTCAATCTCTTTCGGTTCTAGTCCCTTCAAATAATCTTTTGCAACCTCTACTGCTTCAAATATTTTGGTATAGCCAGTGCAGCGGCATAGGTTGCCTGATAGCGCTTCCTTTATTTCTTCTTCATTTGGATCTGGATTTTCATCAAGTAGAGATTTTGTTCTAAGTATCATGCCGGGTGTACAGTAACCGCACTGAATAGAGCCTTTTTCAATAAAAGCTTTTTGGATAGGATGAAGTTCTTCTCCGTTTGCGATGCTTTCAATTGTAGTAACACATTTTCCTTCCGCTTCAACCGCTAGAAGAAGGCAGGAGTTTACCGCTTTTCCATCCAATAAAACCGTACAGGCTCCGCAATCGCCAAGCTCGCAGCCCTTTTTTGTTCCGGTAAGATTAATCTGATCACGAAGCAGATCCAGAAGGGTATGACTTGGCTTTACCGCAAGTTCATATTCTGTCCCATTAACAATTAATTTAATAAGTTGCTTCATATTCCGTACTTATTTCTTCAATGATTCTTTCGCTCGTAGAACCGCTGTGAGCACTGCACGCCGGGTAATCACTTTTATAATATCACGGCGGAACATTGCACTGCCACGTATGTCATCAATCGGCAATGTATCTTTTACAGCTTCATCGCCAACTTCATTTAATATTGATCCATCTTTTTCAAACTCTCTGAGTTTACAACCGTTTAATAAATTACTTGCTTTTTCGCTAATTGTTGGGATAGGGGCAACGGCACCGACAACTATACAGGAATCAGTGCACACTTTGCCATCTGTTTTTATCATTACACTTGCCGATGCAACCGATATAGCCGAAGCTTCTCTTAAAGCAAATTTCTTAAAACAAACGCCCATTCCCGGTTCTAAAATGGGTACGATTATTTTAGTCATTATTTCTCCCTTCCGGATGGAAGTTTCTTTGTGAAAAACGAAGAAATCTTTTAGCGCTACAATTCTTTTTTCTTTTGTGGAAATGATCTCAGCAGATGCATTGCTGGCAATTAGAACAGGACCCATATCGCAGCAGGAAGCGCCTGTACATAGGTTTCCTCCTACCGTTGCAATATTCCGCACCTGGTCGCTTCCAATTAATGAAGCGGCTTCCGATAAAGCCGGTAATTTTTCTTTTATTAATTTCGAATTTTTTATTTCATTATGAATTACGGCAGCTCCAATAATTATTTTGCTTCCGCTCTCTTCAATCATTTTCAATTCCTTGATTCCAGATAACGAAACAATATTATCATTATATCTTAATCCTTTTTTTATCTCAACCAGTATATCCGTTCCACCCGCAATAGCTGCAGCATTTTTTTCACTCTCCAGCAATATGCAGGCTTGCTGTAGCGTTGTTGGTTTGTGATATGTAAAATCCGGCAGATACATTCTTGTTCTAATCTTTATTTAATATATAAATTCCCTGTGTAGTAAAACCTTTTCTTATTAACAGAAATTTCAATTTGTAAGTACATTAAAGATCCATAATGCTCTCAGTTGATTTTTGTTTTTCGCTTCTTGAATTAGACTTTTTATGAGAGATAGCTTTTACCAAATTTGTAAATGTAAGGTTAAGAGGGGTACGGATATAGTGCTTCCTTCCGTAATCAACTATTTTACCGTTCATATAATCAATTTCAGTTTCCTTACCGCTGATTAAATCTACTGCGAGAGAGGGAAAGTGATCCCCTGCATTTTTAAGGTATCTTATACATAGCTTTACAAAGTTATCTCCTAATTTTATTTCTTCGGCTTTTGCTACTTCAATAGCTTCAAAAATAATCTGCTCAATAATTTCCAGAGTATCCGGATGAGCCATAGCTTCTTTCATAGTCAAATTAGAGATAGCACAGAGAGGGCTAAGAGCTGCATTAAGAATTGTTTTTTCCCAAATTTTATCTGCAATAACAAAAGAATCTTTTCGCAGCGTTTCCAGGTTAGCACTTGTAAGAATTTCAGAGAGCCATTCTGCAATATCTGCTCTGGAATCGTCGACCGAGGCAATATAATTCGGGGGATTAAAAAAGGTAACATTAACTACGTTAGGTGCATGCAAAT